>CAYZQZ010000015.1:0-22807 GCA_964480235.1 uncultured Reyranella sp.
CGGGCGGCCAGCTTGCGATCCAGATGCCGCGCAAGCACCAGGCGCCGTCGCATGCCTTGATGCATCAGGCGGCCGAGGCGGGTCCGTGGAAAGACAAGCTCAAGGTCGTGAAGCCGTTGCCGCCGGTTGCCGAGCCGGCGCGCTACTACGATGTGCTGAAGCCGCTCAGCGCCCAACTCGATGTCTGGGAGACGATCTATCAGCAGCCGCTCACCGGGAAGGATCCGGTGGCGCAGTACACCGCCAGCACGGGATTGCGTCCCTATCTGCAGCTGCTCGAAAAGGAAGAGGGCAAGGCGTTTTTCGACGCCTACGCAGCTCTGCTGGCCAAGGCCTATCCGACGCGACCCGACGGCATCACGCTTTTTCCTTTCCGCCGGCTGTTCATCGTCGCCCGTCGCGCATGAGCGAGGCCGCGTGACTCTCGGCCGCTCCGTCGTTCTCTGCCTCGCACTGCTGGGCTTCGGCCAACCCGCAGCCGCCGAACCGCAGAGCATGGTGGCGGCGGCGAACCCGATGGCAGTCCAGGCGGGCGTCGACATGCTCGAACGCGGTGGCACCGCGATGGATGCGGCGGTTGCGATCCAGATGATGCTGGGCGTGGTCGAACCGCAGGCCTCTGGCATCGGCGGCGGCGGCTTTCTCGTCTACTACGACGCGGCTTCCGGCCGGACCGCGACCTACGACGGTCGCGAAACTGCGCCGGCCAAGGCCCGGCCGGACATGTTCCTCGGACCTGACGGCAAGGATCTCGATTTCCGTCTGGCCGTCGCCTCGGGAATTTCGGTCGGCGTGCCGGGGGCCGTTGCTATGCTCGAATTGGCACACAGGGAACACGGCAAGCTGCCCTGGGCAGATCTCTTCAAGCCTGCCATCTCTGCCGCACGCGACGGCTTCCCGGTGCCACCGCGCCTCGACCGCGCGCTAGAATTATTTCGCCAGTCGCTGACCGCCGACCGCGCGGCGCAGAAGATCTATTTCAATGCCGACCTCAGCCCCAGGCGGCAGGGCGAGCGGATCGTCAACGAAGCGCTGGCGCAGACGCTGGCGCATCTTGCCGAACGCGGCGCGGCCGGATTGATGAACGGGCCGATCGCCGAGCTGATCGTGGCCAAGGTGCGCCTCCATCAACGCCCGGGCGAGCTGGAGCTTTCGGACTTCGCGGCCTATCGGCCGATCAAGCGCGATCCCTTGTGCGGGCCTTATCGTGTTTGGACGGTCTGCGGCATGGGACCGCCGTCGTCGGGCGGCGTCGCCATATTGCAGATGCTGGCGTTGCTCGAGCCGTTCGAACTCTATCGCGAGACGCCGAACAGCCTGCGTGCCGCGCATCTCATCGCCGAAGCGGGCAAGCTCGCCTATGCCGATCGTGCGCGCTATCTCGGCGACCCAGCCTTCGTCGACGTGCCGGTCAGGGGCCTGCTGTCGGCGGCGTACCTGAACGAACGCCGCAAGCTCATGTCCGAGACCAGGGCGATGGAGCCGACGCCGGTGCCGCCGGGCTACCCCGAGCGCGGCACCAGCCACATCAGCATCGTCGACCGGTTCGGCAACGCCGTCTCCTTCACCACCACCATCGAGGCGCCGTTCGGCGCCCAGATGATGGCCTCCGGCTTTTTTCTCAATAACGAGCTGACCGACTTCACCGCCCGACCCGAGATCGAGGGCAGGGCGGTCGCCAATCGGGTGCAGGGTGGCAAGCGTCCGCGTTCGTCGATGTCGCCCACCCTGGTGTTCGACCGTGACCGTCGCCTGGTAGCGGTAGTCGGGTCGGCCGGCGGCGCCCGCATCATCGGCGACACGTTTCAGGCATTGATCGGCATGCTCGACTGGAACCTGTCGGCCCAGGCGGCGCTGGATCTGCCGCGTATCGCCAATATGAACGGCCCGACCGAACTCGAGGATCGGGGCGATCTGCCGGCGCTCGCCGAGCGCTTGCGCGGGCTGGGGCATCAAGTACAAGTCCGCCGGCATGAAGGCGGCCTGACCGCGATTCGCCGTTCCGGCGATGGCTGGCAGGGCGGCGCCGATCCACGGCGCGACGGGGTCGCCAGAGGAGACTGATTTGGCCGGGAAACTGCCCAGCGTGTTGATGCGGGCCGGCGAGGATCGCCGGGTGCGCGCCGGCCATCCCTGGGCCTTCTCCAATGAGATCCTGATGGATCCCGAGACCCGGGCGCTGCCCGCCGGATCACTGGTCATCCTGCGCGCGCCGGGCGGCGAGGCGCTGGGACTGGCCACCTTCAATCCGCACTCGCTGATTGCCGCCCGGGTCCTGACGAGCAATCCGGAAGCAACCGCTGACGCGCTGTTCTTCGGCCGGCGCTTTGCCCGCGCCGTGGCACTGCGCGACCGGCTGATCGGCGTGCCGTACTACCGGCTGATCCACGCCGAGGCCGACGGCCTGCCGGGCATGATCGTCGATCGGTTCGGGGACGCCCTCGTCGTGCAACTCAACAGTGCCGGCATGGACAGTCTCGCGCCGGTCATCCTCGAAGCGCTCGAGGCCGAGCTGTCGCCCAGCACCATCGTGCTCAAGAACGACTCGCCGGTGCGCGAGCTCGAGGGACTGAAACGCGAAGTCACGGTCGCCAAGGGCAATGCCGAGGAACGCATCGAGCTTACCGAAAACGGCGCTAGGTTCGTGGCCGACCTGTCGGGCGGCCAGAAGACCGGCTGGTTCTATGACCAGCGGGACAATCGCCGATTCATGGCAGGCCTTGCCAGGGATGCGAGGGTTCTCGACGTCTACAGCTACTCCGGTGGCTTCGGCGTGCTGGCGGCGAAAGAGGGCGCGAAGGAGGTAACCTGCGTCGATCGCTCGGCAACGGCACTCGACGCCGCCAGGCAGGCGGCGGAATTGAACGGCGTAGCCAAGACGGTGTCGTTTCAGAAGGCCGAAGCCTTCGAGACGCTGGAGAAACTGCGCGGCACGGCGGCGCGCAAGTACGACGTCGTGATCTGCGACCCGCCGGCCTTCGTGAAGAGCCGCAAGGACCTCAAGATCGGCGCGCAGGGCTATCGCAAGCTGGTGCGGCTGGCGGCGCCCCTGGTGGCGCCCGGCGGCTTCTTCTTCGTCGCATCGTGCTCGCATCTGGTCGACCAGGCGCTGTTCGGAGAACAGGTGCGACGCGGCCTGCGCGACGCCGAGCGCAATGGCCGCATCCTGCGTGCCTCGGGCGCCGCGCTCGATCATCCGGTCCATCCCGGCCTGCCCGAAACCGCCTACCTCAAGGCGCTGACGCTTCAGCTCGACTGACGATGCTAAAGCCCGGCCCGCGCAACCTGATCACCGACGTCGACGGCATCCTGGTCGGCAATGCCGAGGACCAGCGAGTGCGATCCGGCGTCAGCGTCGTGCTATGCGATCCGCCGGCGTCGGCATCGGTCGACGTACGTGGCGGAGCCCCGGGCACACGCGAGACCGATCTGCTCGATCCGATGGCGCGGGTCGATCGCATCGACGCGATCTGTCTGAGCGGCGGCTCGGCCTTCGGTCTGTCGTCGGCCGACGGCGTGATGCGCTGGCTGCGCGACAAGGGTCGCGGCGTGGCGATCGGCGACATCGTGGTGCCGATCGTGCCGACGGCGATCCTGTTCGACCTGCTGAATGGCGGCGACAAGAAGTGGCAATGGCCGCCGTATCGCGAGCTTGCCTACCAGGCCGCTGACAAAGCAGGGCCTGAGTTCGCGCTGGGCAATGCCGGTGCCGGCCTCGGCGCCAAGGCGGGCAACCTCAAGGGTGGTCTGGGCAGCGCCTCGGCGGTCGATCCGGCGAGCGGCCTGCAGGTCGGCGCGCTGGTGGCCGTCAATGCGCGCGGCTACACGACCATGGGAAGCATGCCGCAATTCTGGGCGTGGCCGATGGAGCAGGATGGCGAGTTCGGCGGCCTGCCGCCACCTCCGCATGGACTGGCGCTGCCGGTCTCGCACAACCGCGCCGATCTCAGCCATGATCCGGCCGATGCCGTGCGCAGCGATCCGCGCGCCAACACCACCATTGCCGTGGTGGCGACGAATGCCAAGCTCGACAAGGCGTCAGCCAAGCGGCTGGCGGTGATGGCGCAGGACGGATTGGCTCGGTCGATCCGGCCCGTGCACACGCCGCAAGATGGCGACACGGTGTTCGCAATAGCGACCGGCCGCCACGATCTCGGCACCGATCCGCTTGCTTTGGGCGAGCTCGGCACGCTGGCTGCGGATTGTCTGGCGCGCGCCGTGGCGCGCGGCGTATACAACGCCGCCTCGCTGGGCGCAGCGCGCGGCTGGCGGGACGTCTTCGGGCGCTGATAAACTGCGCTCCTCTGTCGGAGGAACTCAACGTGACCACACTTTCTCGTCGCCATCTATTCGGCGTTGCGTCGGCGGTTGCTGCGGGCATCAGCTTCGGTCCCGGGGCCTGGGCGCAGGCCAAGGATCGTCTCGTGATCGGCATGTCGCTCGAGCCGCCTGTGCTCGACCCGACCAGGAATGCCGCCGCCGCGATCCGCGAAGTGACCTGCCCCAGCATCTTCGAGAGCCTGGGCCGCATCGATCGCAACGGCGCCATCGGGCCCGGCCTGGCCGAGAGCTGGACGATTTCGCCCGACGGCAAGGAATATGTCTTCAAGCTGAAGAGCGGCGTGAAATTCCATGACGGCGAGGCGATGGACGCCGCGGTCGTGAAGTTCACGCTCGACCGGCTGTTCGCCACAGACTCGACCAATCCCGCCAAGTCGCTCTACGCCGACATCGAGAAAGTCGAGGCGGTCGATCCGGCGACGGTGAAGGTGACGCTGAAGTCACCCAATTCCTACCTGCTCTACAATCTGTCGCTGGGCGACGCCGGCATCATGCATCCCAAGACTGCGGCGACGAACGACAAGAACCCGATCGGCACCGGGCCGTTCGTGTTCAAGGAGCGCAAGGAGGGCGATTCGATCACGCTCGAGAAGTCGCCGTCCTATCGCGATCCGGCCGAGATCAAGCTCAAGACGGTGATCTTCAAGGTGGTCAAGGATCCGTCGGCGCAGGTCAATGCGCTGCTGGCAGGCGATGTCGACACCTTCCCGGGTTTCCAGGCGCCGGAGCTGGTCGAGCGCCTGAAGAAGGATGCGCGCTTCGCCGTCGTCGTCGGCACGACCGAGGGCGAGGTGATCCTGGCGACCAACAACGGCAAGAAGCCGTTCGACAATCTGAAAGTGCGTCAGGCGATGGCGCACGCCATCAACCGCGAGGAACTGATCGCCGCTGAGTCGGGATTCGGCACGCCGATCGGCAGCCACTTCGCCCCGCACAACAAGGCCTATGTCGACCTGACGAAGACCTATCCGTTCGACCTCGCCAAGGCCAAGGCGCTTCTCGCCGAGGCGGGCTATCCGAACGGCTTCGAAGCGACGCTCAAGCTGCCGCCCGTGGGCTATGCCCAGCGAGCCGGCGAAGTGCTGGCGGCGCAGATGGGCAAGATCGGCATCAAGCTCGCGATCACCCAACTGCAGTGGCCGCAGTGGCTCGCCGAAGTGTTCAAGGAACGCAACTACGACCTCACGATCGTGGCCCATACCGAGGCCAACGATCTCGATCGCTACGCACGTGATGGCTACTACTGGAACTACAACTCGCCGGAGTTCAAGGCGAAGTGGCGCGAGGTCGTGGCCGCGACCGACTTCGCCAAGCGCGACGAGCTCCTGAAGGAGTGCCAGCGAATCATCGCCCGCGATGCCGTGAACGGCTACCTCTACCAGCTCGCCAAGATCGGCGTTTGGAAGAAGGACCTGGTCGGTATGTGGGAGAACTCGCCGACGCCTTCGGTCAATCTGGCCGGCGTCTACTGGAAATGAGGAATCCCTCCCCCGCGCGATCGTCGCGTGGGGGAGGTGACTGCGCTTGATCGAATTCCTCTCCCGGCGGCTGTTCGCCGCGTTGATCACGCTGATGCTGGCGACGGTGGTGGTGTTCGCCGTCGTCGAGGTGCTGCCGGGCGATCCGGCCCTGGTGATGCTGGGCACCGATGCCCGGCCCGACACGCTCGCGGCCCTGCGCGCCAAGTACGGCTTCGACCAGCCGCTGCTCACCCGCTACTGGCAGTGGATCGGCGGACTGCTGACCTTCGATCTGGGATCGAGCCACGCCTATGGCACCTCCGTTGCCAAGCTGATCGGCGATCGGCTGCAGGTCACCTTGCCGCTCGGTGCCCTGGCGCTCGGCTGGGCGATCGTGGTTGCGGTGCCGCTCGGCGTCTTCGCAGCGTGGAAGCACGGGCGGGCGGGCGACTGGGGTGTGATCGGCTTCACCCAGATCGGCATCTCGATTCCCAATTTCTGGTTCGGCATCGTGCTGGTGCTGCTGTTCGCGGTGACCTGGCAGATCTTTCCGGCCGGTGGCTTTCCCGGCTGGAAGCAGGATCCGGCCAGGTCGGTGCTGTCGTTGATCCTGCCGGCGCTGTCCTTGTCCCTGAGCGAGATCGCGATCCTGGCCCGGGTGACGCGCTCGGCCATGCTCGACACCTTGCGTGAGGACTATATCCGCACCGCCCGCGCCAAAGGTGCACCCGAGAGCACGGTGCTGTTCCGGCACGCACTGCGCAACGCCCTGATTCCCGTGACGACCGTCGCGGGCCTGATTGCGGGTTTCCTGATCGCAGGAGCGGTGATCATCGAAAGCGTCTTCCGACTGCCCGGCGTGGGCCAGCTCGTCTACGACTCGATCAACAATCGCGACCTGGTCGTGATCAAGAATGTGGTCGTCCTATTCACCATCCTGGTGCTGGTGGTGAACCTGCTGGTCGATCTCGCCTATGCACTGCTCGATCCCAGACCGAGGGCGCGTGCATGAGTACGGGCGCATGAAGACGTTTCTCTCCCGGGCCCGCCGCCACATCGGCTTCCAGATCGGCGCCGTGCTGCTGGCTGTGTTCGTCGGCACGGCCCTGCTGTCGATCGTCTGGACGCCCTATGCGGTCGACGAACTTCAGATGCGCTTCAAGCTCCTGCCGTCCTCGCCCTCCCACTGGCTTGGCACCGATCACCTCGGCCGGGATGTGCTGTCGCGCATCATGGTCGGGGCGCAGACCTCCATCACGGTCGGATTGATCGCGGTCGTGCTCGGCATGTCGGCCGGAGTGACGCTCGGCGCCTGGGCCGCAGCCCGCGGCGGCTGGGTCGACGAGGCGCTGTCGCGTACCTCGGATTTGATCTTCGCTTTTCCGGCCGTGCTGATCGCAATCCTGATCACGTCGGTGCTGGGTGCCAGCGCCCAGAACGCGATCCTGGCCATCGCCATCTTCAACGTGCCGGTGTTCGCCCGCGTGACGCGCGGCGCGGCACTTGCCATGTGGGGCCGTGACTTCGTGCGCGCCGCCATCGCCATGGGCCGTGGGCCGCTCGGCATCACCTGGCGCCACGTGCTGCCCAACATCCTGAGCGTGCTGATCGTGCAGGCGACCATCCAGTTTGCCGTCGCGATCCTGGCTGAGGCCGGCTTGTCCTATCTCGGCCTGGGCGCGCAGCCGCCCGTGCCGTCATGGGGGCGCATGCTGCGCGACGCCCAGACCTACATTTTTCAGGCGCCTGAGCTCGCAGTCTGGCCGGGCCTCGCGATCGCGCTGGCGGTGCTGGGGCTCAACATGCTGGGCGACGGCCTGCGCGATCTGCTCGACCCGCGCCTGCGGCTGATGCGGGTGGGCTAGTGCTCCGGTGGCCGCCGGTCGAACGGCCGGCCAGTCAGACCGATTACTGAATCGCGAGGCGCCGGCCCGCCTTCATGCGCTGATCCGGTTGTTGGTTCGGGCCCCGATCTCGATGTCCTTCTTGGGAATCAGGTCGTAGGGCAGGGCGAAGCCCGGCATGGCCATCAGCCGGTCGCGCCAGGCCTGCGCGTTGGGGCGCGAGTCGAGCGACATGCCGCCCTCGGCCATGAACACCATGCGACCAAAGCAGCCGATATCGGCGATCGTGCAGCACTCGCCGACCAGCCATTGGCGCCCGGCCAGGCTCCTGTCGATGAAGTCGAGCGCCGCTTCGGCGCCCGGCCTGAAGTACTCGACGATCTGGCGATCGACGTCAGGCCGGAAGCGCGCGAAGTGGCGGACCCGCGCCACGTTGGTGATGGCGTCATTCTCCCACGCCAGCCATTCGCGGGCACGCCAGCGCTCCTGCTCTGTCGCGCCCTCGAAATGGCCGGTGGTACGCGCCAGATAGTCGAGGACCACGTTCGACATCACGAGAGTGAGGCCGCGGTGCTGTAGCACCGGTACCTGTCCATAGCGGTTGATCGCCAGATGGGCGGCCTGCTTCTGCACGCCGTTCTTGAGGTTCACCGTCCGGAAGGAAAAGGGCAAGCCGGCCAATGCAAGGAACAGCATCGGCTTGTAGGTCGAGCTGGAAGTGAAGCTGCCGTGCAGCACCAGCCGGTCGTCGGTCATCTTGGTGTTTCTCCTCTCCTGCCATCTTGACGTGCATCTCGCGGCGGAGGAACCGCATGACTGGCTTGTCCCGACGTCTTGCCTTCTCAGGCTGGCGCGCGGCACCCGGGTGATCCGCGGCCATGTCTACACGCCGGTCAACGCCACGACGCCGGCGCGCACTTAGCGCGCGATCAGCAGGGCGGGAGTCCGAATCGCGCGCAGCAACGAGGCACTGCGCGGGCCCAGCGATTTGGTCTCGCCCTGGCGAAACGAAGTGCCGAACACGACCAGGTCATATTGTCCGCCGCGAACGGCGCGGCGAATCTCCATGTCGGGCTTCACATTGGTCGCCGTGAGTCCTTTGACCGGCACGCCGTGCTGCTTGCCCAGACGATGCACGTCGACCAGTACCGACATGCCGAAGCGCCGGGAGCGGCCGCGCAGCAGGGCGGTATCGTCCTGCGGATCGAAGACGTGCAGGGCGGTCACCTTTCCTTCCGTCGCCTGGGCGAGGGTGATCCCGATCTCGATGGCCAGTCGCGCGTCGGATCGCCCGCTGGTTGGGACCAGGATATCGAGCGGAACGTCCGAAGGCCCTGCCGCGCCGGCGCCGTTTACCGCAATTGCGACCGGGCCTGCGAAGCCCGAGACCAGGCGCTGCAGCCGCTCCTCGAAGCGGTGAGTGTCGGCGGCGACCGGCCGATCGAGTCCTACGAAGACGATGCTGTAGCCCTTCGCCAGTTCGCGCTCGATCATGTCGGATTGCGTCGGGCGGGCTGCCGTGACCAGCGCCTCGGCGCTCCCGCCGTCGACAATCTTCTGCATCGTCGCACCAGCCGCTTCCGCGACGTGTTCGCTGGCGGCCGGTTCCTCCTTGCTGCGCGCAACCACGGTTGCGTGCTCCAGCACCGTCGTCAGCAGCTGGTGCTTGGCGGCGAACTGTCCGGCGAGGCGTGCGGCGAGGCGTCCGTTGGCGCTGTCATCGAGGTAGACCAGCACCCGCTCCATCTTGGGCACGTCCTGCTGCTCGGCTGCGGCCTCTCGTTCGAGGCGCTTCAGTTCCTCTTCGCCCATCGGCACGCGGGCCATGATCCAGCGCAGCGACGGCGGCATTGCCATCGTGGTCACGATCGCCATGGCGACGATCATCGTATAGAGCTCGTGGCTGAGAGCGCCCATGCCGAGGCCGATCGAGGCGATGATCACCTCGGTGGAGCCGCGCGCGTTGAGGCCGATCGCCATGGCAAGCGACTCCCGGAAGGTCAGGCCACCCAGCCTGCCGCCGAGCAGGGCACCGGAGAATTTGCCGACGCTTGCCACCATGATGACCAGCCCGGTGAACAGCAGCAGAGTGGGATCCATCAGGGTCCGCAGGTCCATGCCGAGACCTGCGATGGCGAAGAAGACCGGGCTGAAGAAAGCAAAGATGAATCCACGAAGCTCGTCTTCGATATGCTCGGTCAAAATCGGCGACTGTGCGACCAGCAGGCCGGCCGTGAAGGCGCCGAGCGCGGTGTGTACGCCGATCAGGTCGGTTGCCAGCGCCATTGCGAAAGTGAGGACCAGGATGGCGGTGATCACCGGCACCTCGATCGTCATGTGGTCGTTCACCCATACGATCAGGCGCCCCACCAGCTTGCGGCCGATGGTCAGGCTGACGAACAGGAACAGCGCCGTCATTGCCAGGCTCATGCCGACACCGCTCAGGCTCACTTCACCGTGGGCGGCGATGCCGGCGATGACCGCGATGATGATCCACGCCAGCGTGTCGTCGAGAATTGCAGTCGAGAGAATGAGCTGACCGATGTCGCGACGGATGACGCCGATCTCCATCAGGGTCATGGCCACGATCTTGACCGAAGAGATCGACAGTGCCGTTCCAAGGAACAGGGCCGTCACCAATCGGGTCTCGCCCGTGGGCACGAGCGAGCCCGGCAGGGCATAGACGAGTGCCATGCCACATACGAACGGCAGGGCAATGCCCGTCAGCGAGGAGCAGACCATGGCCCGGCGTCTCTGTCCCATCAGGGACAGGTTGGTCTCCATGCCCGTCAGCAGCAGCAGCATGAGGATGCCGATCTCCGACACCGCCTTCATCATGTGCTTGAGTTCGGCCGGGTCCGGAAACACGACGTGCCGCAGGTCAGGGAGCAGAAGGCCGAACACCGAGGGGCCGAGCAGCACGCCGGCCAGCAACTGTCCGAACAGGGCGGGCTGGCCGATGCGATTCATCGCCTCGCCCAGCAGCCGTCCGACAAGCAATAGCAGGATCAATTGGGCGATGAAGATCGCCAGCGTATGGTCGCCTGCCACGCGAGTCTCCTGCCAGAGTCAGCATACAACCTGAGAACTCTTTATGTTCCGGTCAAGGCAGGCGACACGGTGGACTCGTTGGCGCGATTCGTGCTGACTTTTCCGTCGATTGGAGGGGCGTTCGATGGACAAGGCATTGATGGAGGCGCTGGCGCGCCGCGCCGGCCTGCAGAAGGCGCTGGCGGAGTTTCCCGAGGACGTTGCCGCAGCGGCCTCGCAGGCCGAGAACATCGCCGAGCGCATCAAGACGCCTGCCGATCCGCGCGCCGAGCCTTGGCCGCCGATGAAGGCCGGAGAAGGCCTGTGAACGGCGAACTTCCTTCCGAGTTGCACTGGCTGTCGGCTGCCGAGGCTGCACGCGCGATTGCCCATAAGCAGGTCTCGCCGGTCGAGCTCACGCAGGCGCTGCTGGCGCGTATCGAACGGCTCGACCCCCGGCTCAATGCCTTCATCAAGGTCGACGGCGACGCCGCTCTGGCGGCGGCACAGGCGGCCGAGACCGAAATCGCAGCGGGCCGCCGGCGCGGGGCGCTTCACGGCGTGCCGGTCGGCATCAAGGACATCATCGACGTCGCCGGCCTCGACACTACGTGCCACTCCAAGGTTCTGGAGGGCAATCGTGCCACCGACGACGCGGTTTGTGTCACGAGGCTGCGGGCGGCTGGTGCCATCGTGCTGGGCAAGCTCTCGACCCACGAATTCGCCATCGGCGGGCCGAGTTTCGACCTGCCGTGGCCGCCGGCGCGCAACCCCTGGAACCCCAACCATCATCCGGGAGGCTCGTCGTCCGGCTCGGGCTCTGGCGTCTCGGCAGGCCTGTTCCCGATGGCGCTCGGCACCGACACCGGCGGCAGCGTGCGCAATCCGGCAAGTTGCTGCGGCATCGTCGGCCTCAAGCCGACCTATGGTCTGGTGTCGCGTCGGGGCGTCTATCCGTTGTCCTTCACCCTCGACCATGTCGGGCCGATGACCCGCACCGTCGAGGACAATGCGCTGATGCTGGAGGCGATCGCGGGGCACGACCCGCTCGATCCGGGAAGTGCCGCGGCACGCACCGGCCACTATGGCGCCAGGCTCGAGCGTGGCGTGCGCGACCTGCGCGTCGGCTTCGTGCGTCATTTCCACGAGACCGATACCCCGGCCGATCCCGAGGTCACGGCGGCGCTGCAGCACGTGGCGCGGGCGCTGCAGATGCTGGGAGCGGAAGTGCACGACGTCACTCTGCCGTCGCTTGGTGAGTTTGCGGCAGTGAACCGCATCATCCTGCAGGCCGAGGCGTGGTCGGTGCATGCGAAGTGGCTGCGCGAGCAGCCCGGCAACTATGGCCAGCTGGCCCGGCGGCGGCTGATGGCCGGGGCCTTCTATGGCGCAGGCGACTATGTCCATGCCCAGCGCCGGCGCAAGGAGATGATTGCCGAGGTCGAGGCGGTGTTGCGCGACTTCGACGTACTGCTGTGCGCGAGCTCGATGGATCCGGCCTGTCGTATCGACGATACGGCCGAAGTCGAGCGCACCTACCCGCGCCAGGCCCGCACGCCGTTCAACACCACCGGCCATCCCGCCCTCGCCATGATGTCGGGTCTGTCGAAGGGTGGGCTGCCGCTCTCCGTGCAGTTCGTCGGTCGCTATTTCGACGAGGCGACGCTGTTCCAGGTGGCACGGGCATGGGAGAAATCGGCGGGCATGGACAAGAAGCGGCCACCGATCGGGTGACTTGCCGTCAGGAAATGCGCCGGCGGCCTTCCCGGCGCGCCGGGCGACAGCGCCTCGACACTTCCCGCGTCACAGTGACGTGCAGTCCGGGCGGACCCAAAGTCCGTCGTAGCCGCGAACGCCGACGTGGCGGGGAAGTCCTCCACTGGTTCGGCCACGAGAATTAAATCCTCGAATTAGCTCTTCTCGCCCGGTACGGCTTGCCGGTCGGTCCGACAGGGGCAAAATTGGCTTCCATGAGCAGGAAGCAACTTCGCCTCGGCGCCTTCATGCGACCGGTCAGCATCCATACTGCGGCCTGGCGCTATCCCGGCGGCACGCCCGACGCCAACTTCAATCTCAAGGCTCTGATCTCCTATGCGCAGACGCTGGAGCGCGGCAGGTTCGATGCCTTCTTCATGGCCGACCACCTGGCCGTGCTGAACATGCCGATGGAGGCGCTGAAGCGCTCGGCGACCGTGACGTCGTTCGATCCGCTGACGCTTCTGCCTGCCCTGGCGCAACACACCTCGCATCTCGGTCTGATTGCCACGGCCTCGACCACCTTCGAGCCGCCCTACACCATCGCCCGCCGCTTCGCCTCGCTCGACCACATTTCCGAGGGACGCGCCGGGTGGAACATCGTGACCACATCCAATCCCGATGCCGCGCAGAATTTCGGCATGGACGACCAGATGGAGCATGACGAGCGCTATGCCCGCGCGCGCGAGTTCTACGACGTCGTGACGGGCCTCTGGGACTCGTGGGCCGACGATGCCTTCGTTCGCGATGTCGCAAGCGGCATCTATTTCGATCCGGCCAAGCTTCATGTCCTCGACCACAAGGGCAAGTACCTGAAGGTCCGTGGCCCTTTGAATATCGCCCGGCCGGTTCAGGGCTGGCCGGTGATCGTGCAGGCCGGCGCGTCCGACGCCGGTCGCCAACTTGCCGCCGAGACCGCCGAGATGGTGTTCGCCGCCGGCGGGCCGATCTCCGAAGCGCGCAAATTCTTCAAGGACGTAAAGGACCGCGCGGTCAGGGCCGGCCGAAATCCCGACCACATCAAGATCCTGCCGGGCGCTTTCGTGGTTGTCGGCTCCTCCCTCGACGAGGCGAAGGAAAAGCGCGCCCGGCTCGACAGCCTCGTGAGCTACGACAGTGGCATCGCCGCGCTCTCGATTGCGGCCGGTGTCGACGCCCGCAAGTTCGATCCTGACGGGCCTCTGCCCGACCTGCCCGAGACCAACCAGAGCAAGAGCGGCCGCGAGCGGGTGATCGCGCTTGCCCGGCGCGAGGGCCTGACGGTGCGCCAGATCGCGGGCCGCCTCGGCGGCTATGGTGGACTGGGCATGCTCGGCACGCCTGCGATGATCGCCGATCAGATGGAAGAGTGGCTGACTACGAATGCCTGCGACGGCTTCAACGTCATGTTCCCTTACCTGCCGGGCGGCCTCGACGATTTCGTCAACCTGGTCGTGCCCGAATTGCAGCGGCGCGGTCTGTTCCGTACGGAATACGAGGGCAAGACCTTGCGCGAGAACCTCGGGCTGCCGAGGCCGGAGAACCGTTTCTTCGCGACGAAGGCCAGGGCCGCCGAGTGAACCTCAAGAGGGTCGCCGCCGAACGGCCACTGGGCTAGCGTCCCGGCATGTCTTTCGAAGTCACCGTTGCCAGCACGGACGAAATGCTGCTGATGGCCCGCTGGGCCACCGAAGAAGGCTGGAATGTCGCTCACACAGACCCGCTCGCGTTCTTCGCCGCCGATCCCGGCGGCTTCCTGATCGGTCGGGTGGACGGCGAGCCGTCGCTGTCGATCTCCGTGGTCAAGCAGGGTGAGGGATTCGGCTTCCTCGGCTTCTACATCGCGCGGCCCAAGGTCCGCGGCAAAGGCTATGGCATCCAGCTCTGGAATGCCGGCATGGCGCGTCTGAAGGGCCGCAATGTCGGCCTCGACGGCGTGGTGGCGCAGCAGGAGAACTACCGGAAATCGGGGTTCAATCCGGCCTGGAACAATGTGCGCTTCGAAGGTGCGCCCGGCGACACCGGGCCGCCGGCAGGCGTTACCCTGATCGATGGTCGGGCGGTGCCGTTCGACAAGCTGGCGGCTTACGACCGCCGCTTCGTCGCGGCCGGGCGCGACACGTTCTTGGCCCTCTGGATCTCCCTGTCGCAGCGGGCGTCGCTGGTGGCCCTCAGGAATGGCGCGATTGCGGGTTTCGCCGTGATGCGGGCCTGCCCTGCCGCCTTCAAGGTCGGACCGCTCTACGCCGAGTCGCCGGAGATCGCTGCCGCGCTGATCGCCGCGCTCGCGCGGCAGATGTCGCCGCCCTCCGTCGTCATGGACGTGCCCGACTTCAACGCACCCGCTCTGGCTCTTGTCGAGCGCATGGGCTGGCTGCAGGTTTCCTCGAGCGCACGGATGTACACGGGCGACGCGCCGTCGATCGATCGCGTCGGTCTCTACGGCATCACCAGTCTCGAGCTGGGCTAGCCGGACTGCCTGGCTGGCGCCGGCTTACCTGGAACGAGGGCGAGCCAGAGCGAGATCACGGTCGAAGCAATGGCGATGGCCTGCAGCAACGACAGCGGCTCGTGCAGGATCGCAATGCCGCTCACGATCGCCACGATCGGGATCGCGATGGAGGACAGCGCCGCGATCTGCGCCGGCAGGAGTTTGACCAGCGCGAACCAGGTCGCCGTGCCGAGCGCCATCGGCACGCAGCCGGTATAGAGCGTGGCCGTCAGCGCCGCCGCCGACGGCCAGTGTGTCGGCAGGCCGTCGATCACCAGTGCACCCAGTACCACCGGAAACAGGCTGATCACGACCTGCCAGAAGGTGAGCGACAATCCCATGCCGGGCCAGGTCGTGCGCTTGACGATGAAGGTGCCGATCGCCCAGCAGAAGCCGGCGCACAGCCCCCAGAACAGGCCCCACGGCGCGTTGGCGTAGCTCTTGAAGTTGGGCACCATCAATGCCGCGACGGCTGCGGCACCGATCAGGATCGCCATCAGCAGGCGCCCGGTCAGTTTCTGGCGAAAGACGACCCAGCCGATCAGCGCCACCCAGAGCGGCATGGTGTAGGAGAGCACCGAGGCGTGGCCCGACGGAATGTAGAGCACGGCAAGCGATGTTGCGATGTTCCACACGAACAGGTTCATGGCCGAGGCTGCAATCAGGTTGGGCCAGCGTCCCTTGGGCACCGCGAAGCTCTCGCCGCGCAACATCAGGATCGTCGACAGCACGAGCGTCGCGGCCGCCAGCACAATGCTGCGGAAGGTCAGCACGGGCAGTTCGGCGAGTGCGATGCTGAACAAGGGCCAGTTGGTGCCCCACACGAAAGTGAGCGCAGCCAGCAGCGCCAGCACCTTGGGCGACACGCGATTCATGATGAAACGGGCTTGAGGTCAGGCCTGGTGGGGCTGGGGAGCTTGCAGATAGCAGCCGTCGATGCGCCAGCTGCCATCGGGCATTTGCCGCATCGGGTAGAAAGCGGTGACCGGCCGGCCATCGGGACCGATCACCCGGACCTTCTGCGTCGGCTGGCCGTTGAGTTCGACGATTTCCTCGAAGTCGAAGACGCGCGGGCGATAGACCGGCTGATAGCCCTGCCGGACCATGTCCATGAAGATCTCGGACGTGCCGAACAGGCGCTGGATTTCCGGCGTGGCATAGCCGAAGGCCGCGTCGCCGTCGTCGCGGCGGAAGGCGTCGACCTGATCCTGGATGATCTGCTGGATGGCCTGCCGGTCGGCCGGCGACACGTCGCTTTGCTGCGCCTGCGCCGGCAAGGCGAGGGAGAAGAGCAGGCATGCGAGGGCCAGAAAACGAAAGGCCATGCGGCAACTTTACGCCCATGGCCTTTGCGATGCGACTGTCAGGTCGCGAAGATCAGCGCTGTGCGGCGCTGAGCTGAACCGGCGCGGCTGGTGTGGGCGACGGTGCCTGAACGACACGGCGGGGCATCGGCTGCGGCGCGCCGAAGCCGCGCTGCAGCGCAGGATTGCCGAGGCGGCCGACATTGATGCCGTAGGAGAGCGCTGCAAGGTTCGAGCGCTCGCGGGCCAGGAAGCCGTTCTGGCGCGAGATCTCGGCATTGAGATCGCCGATCAGGCGGTCGACGTCCTGGATCGATCGGCTGGTCTCGCTTTCGATGCTGCGAAGGGCGCGATGATCTTCCTCGACCGCACCGCCGACCGAATAGGTGGCGCGCACGTTGTCGACCAGATAGCCCGCGACCGAGGCCTGGGTCGTGACTTGGCTGGCCAGCGAATTGAGGGTGCCGACGGCCAGCGTGATGGCATCGAGCTTGGCCTGCGCGTCGTTCCACTGCGCGACCAGCTCCGGGTTGCCCGGCGTGGTGCCGGCCTGCAGGCGCGACGTCACGGAATTCACGAGGCTCGAATAGGAGCTGGTGTCGGAGCTGATCTGGCTGCGAGTGGCGGCCAGAAGCTCCTGCTGACGCGAAATGCCACCGGCCAGCGCCTGCTGGTCCGCGCGCAACTGCACGATCCGCTGCTTGACGGTCTGAGTGCCGGTCTGGCTGACCGCAGAATTGGCTGCCGGGCCGCCGGAAGGCTGCCCGAATGGCCCTCCCTGTTCGCATCCGCTCAGAACGATTGCCGCCAACAACAGGGCGGCAGATCGTCGGACTCTTAGCGCCATCATTGGCCTCGACACTGCCCTGGCCTCATTGGGCGCCCCCACAACTGGCCTGCCGGAGCGCTCCGGCCAACCAAAAACAGGGGCACCGATCCCCAAATAGTCTTGATGGCCATGCTACTTGAAAGCCGCTCAAATCGAAAGCGGTGATTTGTAAAGGAAAAGAGCCACTTGGCGGCTGTTTTGCAGGAAAGTTGCAGGGGCGTCAGGGCTTGGCTTGCAAGGCTTGGTCATCTTGATTAGAGAAGCGGCTCTCGCGCCCGTAGCTCAACTGGATAGAGCATCTGACTACGGATCAGAAGGTTAGGAGTTCGAATCTCTTCGGGCGCGCCACTTTCTCCCATCGTTAGCTGAGCGGAACGCCCGCTGCCGCGAGCAGCGTTCTGGCTGCCGCTCCTGCGGACCGTGCCACGGTCGGGTCACGCCGCACCAGGGCGGCGGCGATAGCGCCGTCGACCAGCAGCATCAACTGCAGCGACAAGCCCTCGGGATCGGCCACGTGGGCCCGCGTCAGCAGCTCGCGGAACCACTGTCTGCGCATTTCCTTGAAGGCGAGGGCGATCTCGTTGGCGGCATGCCGTGGGTCCTTGAGTTCGGCGACTGCATTGACGAAGGCGCAGCCCCTGAATCCCTCCGATCCGAAAGCGCGCTCCAGCCGCTCGAAATCCTCGAGAATCTGCGGGCCGGGCGGGCGGGTCGAGGTCGGTACCAGCCGCAGGCGCCGCTGCAGGTAGGCCACGATCAGCGCGTCCTTGGACGGGAAATGATTGTAGAGGGTGCGCTTGCTGATGCCGATTTCGGCGGCGATCGTGTCGACGCCGACGGCGCGCAGGCCCTGCCCGTAGAACAGCCGGTCGGCGGTCTCGAGAATCCGCTCGGTCATCGACCGCCGGGACGGGCCTGGGGATTTCGGCGTGCGAGCCAAAGTACACCGATCTGTTTACATCTGTGAAGTTCAGGCAGACGATACTACACAGATCTGTGTAATGCGAGCTTCCTTACCTATCCTGATCGCCATTGGCGTGATGCTGAGCATCGCCATGGGGCTGCGCCAAAGTCTGGGCCTGTTTCTCCAGCCACTGACCCGCGACCTCGCGATGGCTGTCGCCGACTTCACGATCGCCATTGCCGTCCAGAATGTCGCCTGGGGGCTGCTCCAGCCGGTGGCGGGCGCTCTGGTCAATCGCTGGGGCTTCCGGCCGTTGCTGGTCGGCGGCGCCGCCTCCTATGTCGCCGGCTTGATCGTGCTGGCCCTGGCGCAAGGCACGGCGGGCGTGGTGATCGGGGCCGGCGTGCTGATCGGCATGGCTCTCGCCTGCACGGCCTCGGCGATGGCGCTGGCTGTCGCCTCGCGGGCCGTGCCGGCCGGCATGCGCAGCAGCGTGCTCGGCATGGTGACCGCCGCCGGCTCGCTGGGATCCGTGATCGCCGCTCCCCTCGGCCAATATCTTTCCGACAGCGCGGGCTGGCGCGCCGGCGTTATGGGCTTTGCGATCCTGGGCGCACTGATGTTGCCGGCGGCATGGCTCGCCGGACGAGTGGATCGGGTCGCCCTGCCGGTGCGATCCGACGGGCAGTCGGACATCACGGCGCGTACGGCACTGGCGTCGGCATTCCGTAATCGCTCGTTCGTGCTCATGGCAGCGGCCTACTTCGTCTGCGGCATGCAACTCATCTTCCTCGCTACCCATCTGCCGTCCTACCTGGCGATCTGCGGCATGGACCCGATGCTGAGTGCCGAGGCGCTGGCGGTGATCGCCGCCTTCAATGTCTTGGGCAGCCTGTTCTTCGGTTGGGCGGGCGGCCGCTGGTCCAAGCAATTGCTGCTCGGCATGCTCTACACCGCCCGTTCGATCGTATTGGCCGCCTACTTTTCTTTTCCGCCTACTCCCGCAGGCACTCTGCTGTTCGCCGCCTGCATGGGCTTCCTGTGGCTTGGAGTCGGTCCTCTGATCTCCGGGTCCGTCGTCGAAATGTTCGGCCTGCGCTGGCAGGCGATGATCCAGGGCCTCGCCTTCATGAGTCACCAGGTCGGCAGCTTCGTGGGCGCCCTGGGCGGTGGCGTGCTCTTCGACCTGCTGGGCTCGTACGATCTTGCCTGGAAGATCGGCGTGGCGACCGGACTCACAGCCGGCCTGCTGCAGATCATGTTCGCAGCACCGCGTCCGCCGCCGCTCGGACCGCCTCGCTCCGAGTCGCTGCGTCTCGACCCGGGATTGAGCGCCCGATAGAGTGCGGTCATGCGCGTCATCCTGATCACCGGAGCCTCGTCGGGCATCGGTGCCGCCGCGGCCCGGCTACTGGCTGCTCCCGATACCGCCCTTGTCCTGCATGCTCGCAAGAACCGCGACGGCCTCGAGAAAGTCGCGGCGATCGTGCGTGCCACTGGCGCGCAGGCCCATGTCATCGAAGGCGATCTTGCCGACGCCGGCACGCCGCGGCGGCTGATCGAAGAGGCGGCGCAGAAATTCGGCCGCTTCGACGTGCTGATCGCCAACGCCGGTTTCGCCGACCGCCGCCTGGTCGGCGAGATCGATCGCGCCGGGTGGGACGCGAGTCTTGCCACCATGACCACCGCCTTCTTCGAAATGGCGACCGCGGCCAAGCCATGGCTGGTCAAGTCCGGACGCGGCGGCCGGGTGATCGCCGTGTCGTCCTTCGTGGCGCACGCCTTCGCTCGCGGCATCATGAGCTTTCCGGCGTCGGCTGCGGCCAAGGCCGGGGTCGAGGCCCTGTCGAAGGCGCTGGCCGCCGATCTTGCGCCGTCGGGCGTCACGGTGAATTGCGTGGCGCCGGGCTTCATCGAGAAGGATGCAGGCACCCACGCCGCCGTGCCGCGCGAGCGCATGGAGAAGATGAGCGAATCGATCCCGATGAGGCGCTACGGCACGCCGGCCGAGGTCGCGGCGGTGATCGGCTTCCTGGCCTCCGGCGCAGCGAGCTACGTCACCGGACAGACCATCCATGTGAACGGTGGGCTCACGCTCTAGGGCTCTCTGGCCCTCAAACGACAACGGCGGGACACCAGGTCCCGCCGCCACGTAGTCCCGCGTACCGCGGAAACTAGAGATTCTTCAAGACGTTCTCGGCCGTCGACACCTCGAAGGCACCGGGCTTCTCGACGAACAGGCCCTTGATGACCCCGTCCTTGACGATCATGGCGTAGCGCTGGCTGCGCACACCCATGCCGTTCTTGGTCAGGTCCATGCTCAAACCCATGGCGTTGGTGAATTCCGCGGCGCCGTCGCCGAGCATCATCACCTTGCCATCCGTCTTCTGATCCTTGCCCCATGCACCCATGACGAACGCGTCGTTCACGGAAATGCAGGCAATGGTATCCACGCCCTTCGCTTTGAGGGCGGCAGCTTCGGCCACGAAACCGGGCACGTGCTTTGCTGAACAAGTAGGTGTGAACGCACCGGGTAGCGCAAACGCCACCACGGTTTTGCCCGGCGCGAACAGCTCGGCTGTCGTTACCGGCTTGGGTCCTTCCGGACCCATCATCCGTAACGTCGCGCTGGGCACTTTGTCGCCAACATTGGCCATTAAGTGCTCCTTCTGCAGACAGGGCGGACCCTAGGCGAGGGGTCGGGGTTTGTCCATTGCCGCGCCGGGCATCTTGATCTTTGCCCGGACAATCCCCATGGATTTAGAGGAACATAGATCGATGCCTGCGCCCAGCTCCCCCGCTGCTTCGCTGGTAGGCCGCTTCCTGGTGGCAGCGCCGTCCATGCCGGACGAGCGCTTCCAGAAAAGTGTCGTGTTCATTTGCAAGCACGATGACGACGGCGCGCTCGGCATCATCGTCAATAACAAGGTCGACGACTTGCCGCTCGGCCAGGTCTTCAAGCAGCTCGGGATCGACGGACCCGGCGGTGACGCGCCGGTCCTGTTCGGCGGGCCGGTCGAGACCTCGCGCGGGCTGGTGCTGCACTCGTCCGACTACAAGCGCGACGAGACTCTTCTGATCGAGGGCGGCATGGCCCTCACCGCCTCGCTCGAGATCCTGAAGGACATGGCCGGCGGTGCCGGCCCCAGGAATGCCTGGCTGGCCCTTGGCCACTCTGGCTGGGCGCCGGGGCAGCTCGACCAGGAAATGCAGGACAATGCATGGCTTGTGGTCGACGCCGATGCAGAACTTGTGTTCGACGCCAATTTCGACAGCAAGTGGCAGCGCGCGCTCGACAGGCTGGGCGGCAAAGGCCGTCCGGCGGGTCGCTTCGACCCGGCGTCGTACTCGCATCAGACCGGCCGCGCATAGACACTGCACCGCGATGGTGCATCGGGTGTGCGTTTTGCGACCTCAGATTGTGCTTTCCTTTAACAGCGCTGCGGGCCTATAGGCGGAACTGCGCCTCCGCAGCCCTCCCTTCGCGGGGACGCCGCGTCGTCGGGACGCTCCCGCCTCCTCCCCAACCCCATTCGGAGGCAGGGGCGTCCCGCACTATTGTCGGGCACACCCCTCCACGCGACTAGCCTCTGCGCCGCCCCCAGACGGGGATCAAACCGTTCGTGCCATTCAGTGACGTCCCGTCGGGCGACAGGGTGAGCCGGTCGGTCCAGCCGTGGCTCCAGAACATCACCACCTGACCGTTGGTGCAGGTCCAGGTCCCGGTGAGGCGCGTGGCGGCTTGGCTCAATGTTCCGTTCGCGTTGATGCTGACATCGCCGCCCACAAACCACGACCAGAGACCGGGCAGTCGCGAGCACAGGGTGTTCGGTTCGGCTTGTGGCTGCGCGCCGGTACCTTGCGACGGTGCGCGCCGGGTGCCGCCTTGATCCACGTTCGGATTGAGTCGCTTTGCCTCCCTGGCATCGGCGTCGGCGCCGATGCGGTCGCCCAAGTCCTCCTTGCAGATGTGGCGAAGCCAGTAGGCATCGGCATCCGTCGGGTTGAGCCTGATCGATTGATCGAAATCACCGATGGCGAGCCTGCACTGGCCTGTCTGACCATAGCTGACGCCACGATTGTAATAAGCCCAGGCTAGGTCCTTTCCGCTCAACTGGCCCGACGCGATGATCACCGTGCACGCACTGATCTGGACGTCTTCCGGCATGCCGCCTTCGCCCTGACACCAATCGTATTGTTGGTCGGTCTGCCCCTGCAGCGGACTGCTCGAAAACGTCAGGGCGGCCCACCCCATTGCAAAGCCCACGGCAATCGCACGCGTCGTTGCAAACATTCTTGCCTCCAGCCCGAAGACCAAGTCTTCAAGCCTTCAGCTAACTCCGTGGCGCGACGGCGCCCTTGATGTGGGTCAACGATGTCGCCCTGCGTGCCTACTCCGCAGCCTGTCTGGCGGTCGCCGGCGCGCGATAGGCGGCGAGCAGGGAGGCCTCGCGCTCCTTCGCCGCCTTCACGTTCTTTTCCTTGATGTGTCCGAAGCCGCGCATGCTTTCGGGCACAGAGGCGATCTGAACCGCCAGCGCGTGGTTGTTCTGGTCGAGAGTGCCGAGCACGCTGTCGATCGTCGATTGGTATTCGCCGATCAGGCGGCGCTCCATCCTGCGCTCCTCGCTGTATCCGAAGATGTCGAGCTTCGTGCCACGCAGGCGCTTCAGGGACGCGAGCAGGCGGAAGGCCGGCATCATCCAGCCGCCGAACTCCTGCTTCTTGAGCTGCCCCGTCACCGGATCGCGCTCGGCGAACAGCGGCGGCGCGAGATGGAAGGTAAGCCTGTAGTCGCCTTCGAACTGGCTGCCGAGCTTCTTCAGGAAGTCGCCGTCGCTGTAGAGGCGCGCGACCTCGTACTCGTCCT
>CAYZQZ010000016.1:0-6043 GCA_964480235.1 uncultured Reyranella sp.
TCGGCCTTGGGCCGCGCGTGATGGCGCTCCTTGAGGAACTGCACCGCGTCAAGGCCCGGCAGAAGATCGATCGCGATCTCCTGACCCGGCGGCCAGTAGGACGAGATCTGCAGGATCGCCGGCCCCGACAGGCCGCGATGGGTGAACAGCATGGCCTCGCGGAACGACGTCTTGCCGCAACGCGCGACCGCATCAAGCGAGACACCGGCCAACTCGGGCGCCAGGGCGGGCGCCTTCAGCGTCAGCGGCACCAGCCCGGGCCGGGTCTGCGTCAACTTGAGGCCGAAGCGGCGCGCCCAGTCGTGTGCGAAACCGGTCGCGCCCATCTTGGGAATCGAGAGACCACCGGTCGCCAGCACGACTGCGGCAGCGTCGAACGCGCCGTGATCGGTCGTGACACGGAATCGATCGGCACGTTCGATGTCGGTGACCTTGTGCGCCACCCGCACGTCGACGCCGACGGCCGCACACTCGGCCAGCAGCATCGCCACGATCTGGCGCGCGGAGCCGTCGCAGAAGAGCTGGCCCAGCGTCTTCTCGTGCCAGGCGATGCGATGCCTGTCGACGAGCGCGATGAAATCGTACTGGGTGTAGCGTGCCAGCGCCGACTTGCAGAAATGCGGGTTGGCCGAGAGGAAGCACTCGGGCGCCACGCCGGTGTTGGTAAAGTTGCAGCGCCCGCCACCCGAGATCAGGATCTTCTTGCCGGCCTTCTCGGCGTGATCGAGGAGCAGCACGCGGCGGCCGCGCTGGCCGGCGCGCAGGGCGCACATCAGCCCGGCAGCGCCCGCGCCGATGACGACGACGTCGAAGGCCCCGCTCATGAAGGCAGGCTCCTCACGCCAGGGCAGTCCTCATGACCCACAGGCCGAGCGCCAGCCCCACGATCGACAGCGCCACCGAGCCGCCGACGTAATACGTCGCCAGCAGATGCTCGCCGCGCTCCCACAAAAGCATCGCGTCGAGCGAGAAGGCCGAGAAGGTCGTGTAGCCGCCCAGGATCCCGGTCGCGAGGAAGAGCCGCAGGTGGCCCGTCCCGGCGCCCTTCACCACGAACCAGCCGGCGACCAGTCCCATCACCAGCGATCCGGTGACGTTGATGACGAAGGTATGCCAGGGAAAGTGCGTGCCCAGGAGCCGCGCGACGTGGATGTTCATGAAGTGGCGGATCGTGCCGCCAACGCCCGCGCCGATGAACACGACCGCGTAGCCCATCATTTCCCGCTCTCCTTGATTACATGCCGCCGAAACGCTGCTTCCAGTCGGGCAGCGAGGTCTTGTAGGGCAGCGCTGTCGCCTCGTAGACGCCGCGCGCCACCGCGCGCGCCAGGCAATCGGCCGCGGCCGCGCCCAGCTCGGTCAGCACGTGCGGATCGACCGCGCCGGCGACCTGTCCCGTGGCGGCGGCGAACACCGTGTCGCCGTCGTTCGGCGCATGCACCGGCCGGAGCGCCCGGGCAAGCCCGTCATTGGCCATGATGGCGAGCCGCTTGCACTCGGCCTTGGTGAGGGTGGCGTCGGTCGCGACCAGCGCGATGGTGGTCGCAGTGGCCGGCGTCGCGGGTGCCGCCTGGCCCTTGTAGCGCAGAGCAAGGGCATCGTCGGGCATGCGCGCCGGCCAGCCGCGACCGCCGAACTCGCCGTTCTGCTCGTAGGGCGCCGCCCAGAAGTGCGGGCCATCGCCGACCGTCGCCGCGCCGACGGCGTTGACCGCGGTCAGCGCGCCGACCGTGTGGCCGCTACGCGTGCGCATGCTGGTCGAGCCCAGTCCGCCCTTGAGATTGACCGTCGTGCCGCCGAGCCCGGCGCCGACCGAGCCCAGCGCGAAATCCTTCGCCACAGCGAGGGCAGCGTCGCGGCCGAGCTCCCAGTAAGGCGGCCGGTGCTTCATCGGCTCCTTCAGCCAGTCCTTCTCGCCGCCGTTCATCAGGTCGAACAGGATGGCCTGCACCGCCACCGGCAAGGTGAGGCCGCCGAACTGGGCGCCCTTGCCCTGCGCGCATAACACCGATGTCGCGCCGCCCGCGGCATCGAGACCGTAAAGCGAGCCGCCGGACAGCACGACGGCATCGATCTGCCGGCACGTCATCTCGGGTTCGAGCAGGGTGATGGCGCGATCGCCCGGCGCGCCGCCCAGGGTGGCCACGCTCGCCACGGTGCTCTTCTCGAACACGACAACCGTGGCGCCGGTCGCCGCGCGCACATCCTGCGCGTTGCCGACCAGGACGCCGGGCACGTCGGTGATCAGGTTCCTCACGTCAGGAACTCACCGCCATTCACGTGGATCGTCTGGCCCGTGATGAACGTGCCCTGCGGTCCGACCAGCAGGCGCACCATGGCGGCGATCTCCTCGACATGTCCGAGACGACCGAGGGGAATCGGCCTTCCCTGGATCGGCCGCGGGCCGGCGGTCGCCGCGCGCGCGGTGTCGATCGCGCCCGGCGCCACGGCGTTGCAGGTGATCTTGTGCGGCGCGAGCTCGCGCGCCAGCGCGCGCATCAGGCCCTCGAGACCCGACTTCGACGCCGAGACATGGCAGCGGTTGAGTGTGCCGACATGGGTCGACACGCCCGACATGGCGACGAACGAACCACCCTTTCCCTTGGCGACCATCTGCGGAATGAAGGCCTTGCCGAGCAGGAAGGCGCCGTCGAGCGCCACCGACATGATCTCCCGCCACTCCTCGAACGACATTTCCAGGAACGAGGTCTGCCGCCGGAGACCCGCGTTGCTGACCAAGATGTCCACGCCACCGAATTGCTTTTGGGCCTGTTCGGCGAGCCTGGGCGCGACGGCCGGATCGGAGACATCACCCATCGCCGCCGCGGCCTTGCCGCCGGCCTTTTCAATCTCGGCAACCACCTCGTCGACCGCGGCATGGTCGGAGCGGCCGTTGACCAGCACCGTGGCGCCGTCGGCCGCCAGCGTGAGCGCGATGCAGCGCCCGATATTCTTGCCCGCGCCGGTGACGAGCGCGACTTTGCCCTGCAGTGGAAGCGACATGCGATCTCCCGCCAGATTCGCCGACGAACCTAGCGGAGATCGAGCCGTCAAACCAAGGCTTCAGGCCGGGCGCGTCAGCCCGCGACGATGTAGGCCTTCAGAGCCTCCGTCTCGTGGACGGTTTCCTGGAGACGCAGCTTGACCACGTCGCCGATCGAAATCAGGCCGAGCAATTCGGCATTGCGCACCACCGGCAGGTGGCGGAAGCGGCCGCTGGTCATCATCTCCATGACCCGCTCGATCGGATCGTCGGGATCGCAGCTCACGACCTCGCGCGTCATCACCTCGGCGGCGGCGAGTCCCAGGGCAGTCGAGCCGTGGACGGCGATGGCGTGCACGAGGTCGCGCTCGGACACGATTCCGACCACTTGGTCGAGACGGTCGACTACCAGCACGGCGCCGATACGACGCGTGCTGAGCTGGCGGGTGACCTCGGACAGGGTGGTGGACGGCGGTACGGTGAACACGAGCCCGCCCTTGTGGGCGAGAATATCGGAGACGAACATCGTTCCCTCCTCTGCTTGCGATGTGCTGTGCAGTGCGTACAACGCTCGAGCCGGAGACTTCAGATCAGGAGCGAAGACCCCTTGGTGAACGAAGCCCCTCATGAGCACCCTGGCGAGCGCTCATTCGACCCGGGGGCGGCTCTCGTCCTGTTCTCCGGTGGACAGGATTCCACCACTTGCCTGGCCTGGGCGCTAGAGCGATTCGAACGGGTCGAGACGATCGCCTTCGACTACCGCCAGAGGCATCGAATCGAACTGGATCAAAGACTTAGGGTCCTGGACGAGGTCCGCGGCGCATTTCCGCGGTGGGCAAACCGTCTGGGCGAAGACCATTTCATCGACATGGGCGTGCTCGGCCAGATCAGCGACACGTCTCTCACGCGCAACGTCGCCTTCTCGCTGGAGATTGGCGGGCTGCCCAACAGCTTCGTGCCGGGCCGCAATCTTCTGTTCTTCACCTTCGCCGCCGCCGTGGCGTGGCGTCGCGACATCCGCAATCTCGTGGGCGGCATGTGCGAGACCGACTTCTCCGGCTACCCCGACTGCCGCGACGACACGATCAAGGCGCTGCAGGTCGCGCTCAATCTCGGCATGGACCGCCGCTTCGTGCTGCACACGCCGCTGATGTGGCTCGACAAGGCGGAGACCTGGAAACTCGCGCACGGGTTGGGCGGCGAGGCGCTGGTCGAGATCGTGCTCGAGCACACGCACACCTGCTACATGAGCGAGCGCGGCCCGCGGAATGCCTGGGGCCATGGCTGCGGCGAATGCCCGTCCTGCGCGCTGCGCAAACGGGGCTTCGAGAAGTGGCGAGCCGGCTGAGTTAAATGGTAGAGCCGTCGACCTTCCGACCGAGGACCTGAACCGATGCCCACCTCTCCCGCCCCGCGGCAACGGCCGAAGTTGCGACTCGATGCGCGCAAGATCGAGGGGCTCGTCTATTTCTTCGCCTTCATCGCCTGCATTCCGATGGCCAACTGGATGATCGGCCACTGGGGTACGGTGTGCGTGCCGCAGGGCCCCTGCCTGGTGCCGGTGTTCCCGTGGGGTCCCGAGGGCAAGCCGATGATGGCCCCGTCGGGCGTGCTGATGATCGGACTGGCCCTGGTGCTGCGCGATCTCGTGCAGCGGCGGCTGGGCCGCGGCGTCGCGCTCCTGTCGATCGTCGCCGGCGCGGCGCTGTCCGGTGCGGTGGCGCCGCCGGCCCTGGTGTTCGCCTCGGCCGGCGCGTTCCTGCTGAGCGAACTCGCGGACTTCGCCGTCTACACGCCGCTGCAAAGACGCGGCCTGGTCGTGGCGGTGCTGGCCAGCAGCGTGGTCGGCCTGATCGCAGACAGCCTGCTGTTCCTGTGGCTCGCCTTCGGCAGCCTGGAGTTTCTCGAAGGCCAGATCCTGGGCAAGCTCTGGATGGTGCTGCTCGCCCTGCCGATCGTGCACTGGATCCGGCGGCACGAGACGCCGGCGCAAGTCGCCGAGTCCTGACCGGGACGTATCATTGCCAATGCAGGCTTCCGCCATGTCGAAGGGCATCGAACCGCCGAACCGATGGGCGAGAGACTGTCATGCGTGCAGCGCCTGCAAGGCAGTTGCAAGAGCCCGGTTGAACGCTACGCTGCAACCTTCTAGACCGATGCCTGCCTGAATTTTGGGAGAGTCGCGATGATCAAGTCTGTTCTGGCCGTGTCCGAGGGCGGCCCCGATGCGGCGATGTCGTTCAAGCTGGCGGCCCGCGTTGCCGGCGTGTTCGACGGCGCGGTCGATGCGCTGCATCTCCCGGTCGGCCCGGCAGGCGGCATGGTCGGCGGTCTCGCGATGAGCGGCGAGGCGATGCCGCTGGTGATGAATCTCGACGACGCGCGGCTGGAAGAGCGCGCCAAGGAATCGGAGCGTGCCTACAAGGAGACGCTGGCGCTGATCAAGGGCGCCACCTACACCGCCGCCAAGACCGCGACGCTCGATGCCATGGTGGCGATGGGCCGCTGCTCGGATATCCTGGTGCTCGGCCGTCCCGGCGCCGACCCGGAGAACGTGGCACCGGCCACGGTAGAAGCCGCGCTCTACGAATGCGCCCGCGCCGTGATGATCGCACCGCCCAAGGCCGGCGAAGGCGGCTTCGGCTCGGTGGTCGTGGCGTGGAACGGCAGCTTCCAGGCCGCCCGCGCCCTCGAATATTCGCTGCCCTTCCTCGCCAAGGCGAGCAAGGTCACCCTGCTGGTGGTCGGCAGCAAGCCGGACGATGTCGGCGCGTCGTACCTGGCACGCAATCTCGGCCGCCACGGCATCAACGTCGCGATCGACGCAATCGATCCCGGCGCGGTGTCGGCGCGCGCGCGCGGCCGCGACCTGCTGAACTACACGCACGAGAAAGGCGCCGACCTGCTGGTGATGGGCGCCTATGGCCGCGGCCAGGTGCTGAGCTTCCTCGGGCTCGGCGGCGCCACCGCCAAGGTGATCTCGTCCTCCCGCGTGCCTCTGCTGCTGGCGCACTAAGCGCGCGGCGAAGCCGCGCGACGGCGAGCCCGTTGGCTTAGGGC
>CAYZQZ010000016.1:6143-22419 GCA_964480235.1 uncultured Reyranella sp.
TGGCGCACTAAGCGCGCGGCGAAGCCGCGCGACGGCGAGCCCGTTGGCTTAGGGCCGCTAAAGGCGCTTGTTTACAAGCGCCGACACGGCCCGGTCGGCGCGCAGCGCCGAAAGCTAGGGCTCGCGCCGGAGTAATAGGCAGGCAATCGTGCTCGCGGCATCAGGCCGCGACGCACCACACGAGCACAAGCGGCGCCTTGCGGGCCCCACGCTTCGGGCTTCGCCCGACCGGCGCGACGGGGCGCGCTTATCGCAACGGGCCCGCCAACGCGCAGCTTCGCTGCGCGTCAGGGACACGCTCCGGCGGACTGACTGACGACCTGCGTATCGGCGCAAGCACTGCAGGCATTGCCGTAGGTCTTGCGGCTGTTGTCCCGCCGCAAGCCGCAGGCCGGCCGATAGTCCATCGTGCACATCTGCGGCCGGGGCTCGGCGCATGTACCGCCGGCCACCGGCAGCGACTCCGGCGCGAGTTCGGCATTGGTCATCACGAATGCGAACGGCGTGGTGCGATATTCGGTGAGCGTGCCAATCACAGAGATCTGGGTACCGACTGTCGGCATGGGGCTGAGTGGCCTGCCGAACCTGACTTCGAGGTCGACCGTGCCGCTCGCCTGGTTCTCGTCGGTAATCGCGCCCTCGATGCGGTCGGGAGCGGATTTCAGGACCTTGATCGCAATCTTGAGCCGCGCCTCGCCGCCGCGCTGCTTGTCCGAGATCGCCTTCCAGACCTGGTCGGCGGCGGCGCGATTGGCCGGCGTGGCGTCGCGGCGCGACAGCACGAGCTGCCAGTCGGTGTAGGATAGCGTGGCCGGATCGTTGTCGGTGACGAGCTGAACCGCCTTCTCCTCCGGCGTCAGCTGGCGCGGGATCGAGCGCGTGAAATTGTCGGTCGGCGCGCGTTCGGCGGCGGCGCGCGCCAGGATGGCATCGAAGCCCTCCTCGCTGCCGCGATAGATCTTGTAGCGGGAACGTACGTATTTCTCGATGCCCGCGGCAGCCTGTTCATTCTTGGCCGCACGCGAGATCGCGATCGCGCGCGCACCGTACCAGAAGCCGAGCGCGTCGAGCGGCGTGCCCTCGAGTTGCGCGACCGCGAGCTGATAGACGTCCTGCAGGTTCTCCGGATCGACGGCGACCGCGTCGGCGAGCAGGCGCCGCGCCCGGCCATAGTCCTTCTGCTGAAGGGCGGCGTAGCCCAGCATGCCGTTGAACACGGCGATATACTGGAACTTCAGCCGCATGAAGGCGCGCTCTTCGACGTCCTGGGGCCGCTGCCAGCGCGATAACACCGTGAGCCCGCGCTCGGCTGCCGCGACGGCGGGCTGAAGGGCGGCAGTATCGCCGGAGGCCACGCGCGTGCGCCCGACATAGACCCGGTTGGCGAGCGCGCGCAGATTGTCGGGCTCGATCTGCAGCAGCTTGACCGCGACGGCATCGGCCTTGGCCGGATTGTTGGCGGCCTGCCACGCCGCCATCAGCTGCTCGTATGCGGCGGTGCGCAGGATACTGTTGGGATACCAGGCGATAAAGATCTCGAGTGCCTGCGCCCGCTTGGCCGGATCGCGCGTTTCGATGGCGGCGGCGTAGGATTTGCCCTCGGCGGGATTTTCCGTCTGCGGCACGGCAGGCGGCGGAGTCGTCTGTGCCTGCGCCATGACGACACCCGCCAGCGCAATCGCCACCACCGACAGGAGCAGGCGGAACACCGCCATTGCTGCTTTCTTCCCTTATTTCCAACGCTATCACGATCCGATGCGCGGCCGGAAATCCAGTGACCATTACGGGCAAATGAGGCAGTGTCCGGGCAGGACGAGAGGGACTTTTTCGATGCAGGGATTGCGTGTTTTGGCAGCGACGATGATCACGCTCGTCGGGCTCGCGGACGCCGCGGCGGCGCAGCAGTCGGCCCCCTCGCCCGCCGTCCTCGTCCAGGCTGCCGAGCTCAAGGCGCTCGGCGCGCGGTCGGAGTTCATCGGTCGCGTCGCCGCCGTCGACAAGGTCGAGCTGCGCGCGCGCGTGAAGGGATTCCTCGGGCCGCGCCTGTTCACCGACGGCGACATGGTCAAGGAAGGCCAGGTGCTGTTCCGGATCGAGCCCGACACTTATCTCGCCGCGGTCGACCAGAAGACGGCGCAGCGCGACGCCGCCAAGGCGGCGCTCACCAACGCCGAGTTCCAGTTCAAGCGCGCCGCCGAACTGCTGCGCACCAACACCGGCACGCAGGTCACCTACGACCAGCGCCTGAGCGAGCAACTGCAAGCCAAGGCCCTGCTCGAGGAGGCCGAGGCGGCGCTGCGCGACGCGCAGATCAACCTCTCCTACACCGAAATTCGTACCCCGATCGCCGGTCGGGTCGGCCGCGCCGCCGCATCGCCGGGCAACCTCGTCAGCCCCGACTCGGGCGTGCTGGCCACGGTGGTGACAGAGAATCCGATGAGGGTGCTGTTCTCGGTGACGCAGCGCGAGCTGCTCGAGGCTCGCAAGGACGGCGGCGCCAATGACGTGGTCGTACAGCTGAGGCTTGCCGACGACAGCATCTACCCCGAGAAGGGCAAGATCGATTTCATCGACGTCACGGTCAATCCACAGACCGATGGCCAAATCGTCCGCGCGCTGTTCCCCAACAGGAACGACACCCTGACCGACGGCATGACGGTGCGTGTGATCCTCGAGGCTGCGAAGCCACCGACCGTGGTCGCGATTTCGCAGGCCGCGGTCGCGCTCGACCAGGGCGGCTCCTACGTCTTCGTGGTCAACGACAAAAACGTGGTCGAACAGCGCCGGGTCAAGACCGGTCCGGCGCGCGACGGCATGCTGGCGATCGAGGACGGGCTCAAGGCAGGAGACAAGGTGATCATCCAGGGCCAACAGAAGGTGCGGCCGGGCATGACTGTTACGGCGACGCTCGCGCCGCCCTCGCCCTCGATGCCGCAGCGGTAGAGATCCATGACCATTTCGTCGGTCTTCATCCGCCGCCCGCGGCTCGCCTTCGTCATTTCGACCGTCATCACGCTCGCCGGCATCATCGCCCTGGGTGCGCTGCCGGTGGCGCAGTTTCCCGACATCGTGCCGCCGCAGGTCAAGGTCACGACCTTCTATCCCGGCGCCTCGGCGCAGGCGGTCGAGGAAAGCGTGGCGCAGGTCATCGAGGCGCAGGTCAACGGCGTCGAGCGCATGATCTACATGAAGTCGGTCTCCGGCGGCGACGGCAGCTACAGCCTGACCGTGAGCTTCGAGGTCGGCTCGGACCCCGACCTGAACACCGTCAACGTCACCAACCGCGTCAACCAGGCGCTGGCCGTGCTGCCGCCCGAGGTACAGCGCCAGGGTGTGACGACCAAGAAGCAGTCGTCGGCGCTGCTGCAGTGCATCGCCTTCTTCTCGCCCAAGGGCAGCCGCGACGCGCTGTTCCTGTCGAATTTCGTCACCATCAACATCCTGGACGCAGTCAAGCGCGTGCCCGGCGTCGGCGACGCCTCGCTGTTCGGCGCGCTCGACTATTCGATGCGCGTCTGGATGAAGCTCGACCGCATGTCGAGCCTCGACATCACGCCCAACGACGTAGTCAAGGCGGTGCAGTCGCAGAACGTCCAGGCCGCGGTCGGCCTGGTCGGCGCCGCGCCGCTGATGGGGCCGGTCGACTTCCAGCTCAACATCAGCACCCAGGGCCGCCTGACCACGGTCAAGGAGTTCGAGGACATCGTCGTGCGCGCCCTGCCCGACGGCTCGCTGGTGCGCATCAAGGACATCGCCCGGGTCGAACTGGGCGCCAAGACCAGCGACCAGGCCGCCCGCTACAACGGCAAGCCGTCGGCCGGCATCCAGGTTTATCAGCTGCCGGGCGCAAATGCGCTCGCCACCGCGGAGGCCGTGCGCAAGCTCATGAAGGAGCTCGAGCCGCGCATGCCGGAGGACGTGGCCTACGACGTCATGTACGACACCACAGTGTTCGTGAAGGCCACGATCGAGAGCGTTATCCACACGCTGATCGAAGCCTTCGTGCTGGTGGCGATCGTGGTCTTCGTCTTCCTCGGCAACCTGCGCGCCACCCTGATCCCGATCATCGCCGTGCCGGTCGCGCTGATCGGCACCTTCGCCGTCATGCTGGCGCTCGGCTTCTCGGCAAACACGATATCGCTGCTGGCGCTTGTCCTGGCGATCGGCATCGTGGTCGACGACGCCATCGTGGTGGTCGAGGCGGTCGAGCACATCCTCGAGCACGAGCCGGACCTCACCGTCGCCCAGGCGACGGAAAAGGCGATGGGACAGGTCACAGGGCCGATCATCGCCATCACCCTGGTACTGCTGTCGGTGTTCGTGCCGACGGCGTTCATCCCCGGCATCACCGGCCAGCTCTACAAGCAGTTCGCGGTGGCGGTCTCGGTCTCGATGATCATTTCGGCGATCAACGCGCTGTCACTGTCGCCGGCGCTCTGCTCGCTGATCCTGCGTCACAAGAAGAAGCCGACCGGCGTGATGGCCTGGATGCAGGGCGGCATCGACAAGGGCCGAGACGGCTACGTCAGGCTGGTCACGCCCCTGACGCGCCGCGCCTTCATCGCCATCATGCTGGTGGCGGGCTTCGTCCTCGGCACCGGCGGCCTCGGCACGCTGGTGCCGTCGGGCTTCCTGCCCGAGGAGGACCAGGGCGCCTTCATGGCCGAGCTGCAGCTGCCGGACGCTGCCTCCACGAGCCGCACGCTCGACGCGCTGACCCAGGTCGAAGGCCTGATCGTCGGCAAGCCGTGGCTACAGAGCATCTTCACGGTGAGCGGGTACAGCCTGCTCGACGGTCTCGCGCAATCCAACCGCGCGCTGGTGATCGTGGCGCTGAAGCCCTTCGCCGAGCGCAAGGCCGCCAATCTATCGGTGTTCGCGGCCCTGGCGGAGGTCAACACGGCGGTGCAGCAGGTATCGGCGGCAAACGTCTTCGCCTTCAACCTGCCGCCGATCATGGGGCTGGGAAATTCCTCGGGCTTCGAGTTCCAGATCGAGAGCTTGGGCGGCGCTCCGCCGTCAGAGCTGGCACAGGTGGCGCGCGGCATGATGCTGGCGGCGCAGAGCGTGCCCGAGCTCAGCCACGTCTTCACGACCTACGGCGCATCGACGCCGCAGATATACCTGAAGCTCGACCGCGAGCGCGCACAGGCGCTGGGCGTCCAGATCTCCGACATCTTTTCGGCGCTTCAGACGGCGATGGGCGGCACCTACGCCAACGACTTCAACATGTTCGGACGCACCTGGCAGGTGAAGATCCAGGCCGAAGCCGACGAACGCCAGAAGATCGACGACATCTTCCGCGTGCGGCTGCGTACCTCGGGAGGCGATCTGGTGCCGCTGCAGGCGGTGGCCGACGTGCAGCTGGTGACCGCAGCGGGTTCGGTGGTTCGCTACAACAACCTGCGCTCGGTGACGATGCAGGGCGCGCCGGCGCCGGGCTACTCGACCGGCCAGGCGATCGCAGCGATGGAGAAACTCGCCAAGGAAACCCTGCCGTCAGGCTATGCCTATGAGTGGACCGGCACGGCGCTGCAAGAGAAGGCCGCGGCGGGACAGACCGGGTTCATTCTCGGGCTGGCGCTGGTCTTCGCCTATCTCTTCCTGGTGGCGCTCTACGAGAGCACGGCGATCCCGGTCGCCGCACTCTTGTCGGTCACGGCGGGCCTGTTCGGCGCCATGGCGGCGCTGTTCTTGAGCGGACTGGACAACAACCTGTTCGCCCAGATCGGCATCGTGGTGCTGATCGCGCTCGCTGCCAAGAACGCCATCCTGATCGTCGAGTTCGCGATGGAGCAGCGGCGCGAAGGCAAGACGATCGTAGATGCCGCGATCAACGCCGCCAACCTGCGCTTCCGCGCCGTCATGATGACGTCCTTTGCCTTCATCCTGGGCCTCGTGCCGCTGGTGATTGCTTCGGGCGCGGGTGCGGCGACCCAGCGCGCCGTCGGCACGGCGGTGTTCGGCGGCATGCTGGCGGCGTCGTTCCTCGGCATCTTCGTGATCCCTGGCCTCTACGTCGTCTTCCAGACTTTCCGCGAAAAAGTGAAGTCGATGGCTGGGAGTAGGGCTCAGGTCCACGATCCAGCCGTGAACGCCGAGCCGAAGCACTAGGCCCGAATTTCAGGACCAAATTTCAGGCCCGCTCGCTACTCCCCGTCGGACGTCTTCTGCCGGGGATGGACATAGTTCTTGAAGTCGTCGAAGCCCTTCCAGGCCGGCTCGGGCGGCTCGTAGCCCGGCCGCGGCGCGTACTTCGACGGCTCGGCGACACCCGGCGTCGTGACGTAACGCGGACAATTCGGAAAGATGGCCCGCACCGCGACTCGCACCAGCAGCTGCGCGCCGGCAAACTTCTGCATCAGCGGATCGTCGCGCCGCACGCTGGCCCGGCCGTTGACCCGCAGACGCCGCGGCTTCTCGCCCATGTCGATGAACAGCAGCCCGACCTCGGGATTGGCCAGGATGTTGCCCAGGCTCTTGAACATGCCGTTGCCGTCGTAGTCGGGAAAGACGAGCTCGCTTGCGCCGGTGATGCGCACGAAGCCCGGAAGGCCACCCTTGAAGGAACAATCGGCGCGGCCCTTGTCGTCGGACGTCGCGAGGAAGAAGAACGGCAGCGATTCGATGAAGCTGCGGTCGCCGTCGGTGAAGGCGTGCCGGGTCAGCTTCTCTTCCAGCCGGTCGGCGATGCGCCGGCTGTCGAACTGGTCTTGCAGCAGTCGATTGCCTTCATGGAACATGATGGTCATCAAAGCCTCCTTCAGGCGCGATCGGTGCCGGCTTCCAGCCGCGCACGCAGGGCGGCATCGTAAAGCGTGGTGTCCTGGCCCGGCGGCGCAATGCGCACCGCATCTTCCAGGGTTGCGGTCTGCCGCCATTCCTCGGCCGGCCGCGAGCGGCCGTCGGAGCCGATCTGGTCGACACCCCAATACAGTTCGAGGTGATGGCCATCGGGATCGAGGAACTCGACCGAGACCTGGCAGCCGGCGCGGCGGCGGCCCTCGTAGGTGATGGTGGCGCCTGACTTCTTCAGGTGGTCGCGGGCGCGGAATACCTCGTCGAGAGTCGCGAGCTCGAAGGCGAGATGATGCAACTTCTTGGCCTTGCCCGTGTCGCCGTCGCCGACCAAGGCGAGGCAGTGATGGTCGCTGTTGCAGCGCAGGAACACCATGCCGCCCGGCATCATCGAACCGGGATAGATGTCGGAGATCCTGAAGCCCAGCACCTCGGTATAGAAGCGCTTCGAGCGATCGAGATCGGACGCAAAGATCACGGCATGGCCGAGCTTGCGGACGACGAAGGGCGGATTCATGGAGCTACCTTTCCGGGCGATGCTCGGCCATCATGGACCGAAGCACGAGCGAGGGGGAAGACCAATGGCGAAGACGCCGAACCAGTTGTCGGCCAGCGAGGCGGTACGCAGGATGGCGGACAAACGGCTGAAGGCCGTAGACCTCGTGGAGGCCTGCCTCGAACGCATAGGCAAGCGCGAGGGCGAGGTTCATGCCTGGGAAGCGCTCGATCCCGAGGGCGCGCTGAAGCGGGCCGAGATGCTCGACCGCCGCGCCCGCCCCGTAGGGCCGCTGCACGGCATTCCGCTCGCAGTGAAGGACATCATCGACACCAAGGCGATGACGACCGAGTGCGGCTCGCCGATTTATCGCGGCCACAAGGCAGCCCGCGACGCGGCCTGCGTGACGCAACTGGTCAAGGCGGGCGCGATCGTGCTCGGCAAGTCGGTGACCACTGAATTCGCCGGTGCCCATGCCGGCAAGACGCACAATCCGCACAATCTGCGGCACACGCCCGCCGGCTCCTCGTCCGGTTCCGCGGCGGCGGTCGCCGACTTCATGGTGCCTGTCGGCTACGGCACGCAGACCTCGGGCTCGGTGATCCGGCCAGGCGCCTTCAACGGCGTGGTCGCCTACAAGGGCACCTATGGCTGGGCCGATCTCACCGGCGTGAAGACCTACGCCAAGAGCCTCGACACGCTGGGCTTCTTCGCCCGCGAGGCCAACGACCTCGCTCTGATCCGCGCCGCGTACGGGCGCGAAGCGGCGGAACCGCCCAGGCGCGCGCCGCGCATCGCCTTCTGCCGCACCCGCTGGTGGGAAATGGCCGAGCCCTACAACAGGAAGAACATCGAAGCCGCCGTCCGGGCGCTACGCGCCGCCGGCGCCAAGGTGCGCGAATGGGAAATGCCCGAGAGCTGGGACAGGCTGATCGAAGCCCACAACCGCGTCATGACCAGGGAAGCGACGATCTACTACGGCCCCGAGCGCGCGCGTTTCTCTCAGCTCCTGTCGCCGAGCCTTACCCAGTCGCTGGAGGTCGGCGACGCAGTCACCCGCCCCCAAATGGCCGACGCAAAGAGACGCCGCGCCCGCGCGCAGGCCGACCTCGCCCAGGTCTGGGACAAGTTCGATGTCCTGCTGGCGCCATCGGCACGCGGCGAGGCGCCGGCCGGCCTGGGCTCGACCGGCGATCCGATCTTCAATCGATTCTGGACGTTCCTCGGCCCGCCCTGCATCGCCCTGCCCTTCGGCGTCGGCCCGTTCGGCTTGCCCCTGTCGATCCAGCTGATCGGCCCGCATCGCGGTGACGACCAGCTGATTGCCTGGGCGCGCTGGGTCGAGCAGCACCTGTCGTGAGGCCTCCAATCCGGCTGGGACTCATCGGTTACGGCGCCATCGGCAAACACATCGAGGCGGCTGGGCTGGAGAACATCGAGCTCGCTGCCGTGCTGGTGAAGCGGCCCCGCAATGACGCGAAGCTGACGCACGATCCCGACCGCTTCTTCGCCCACAAGTTCGATGCCGTGGCCGAGTGCGCAGGACATGAGGCGGTGCGCATGCACGGGCAGCGCGTGCTCGACGGAGGCGCCGACTTCCTTGTGACCTCGGTCGGCGCCTTCACCGACACCGGCCTGTTCGATCGCCTGCTGGCTGCCGCCAAGGCCAATGGACGGCGGCTGATCCTGCCCTCGGCCGGGATCGGTGCGCTCGACATCTTAAGCAGCGCCGCGGTCGGCGGACTGGAGAGCGTCACGGTAACGGTGCGCAAGGATCCGTCGGCCTGGAAGGGAACAGTCGCGGAGACTCTGGTCGATCTCGACAGCCTCGTGAAGCCGCAGACCGTGTTCGACGGGCCGGTGCGCGAGGGCGCCAGGCTTTACCCGCAGAACGTCAACATTTCGGCGGCTGCCGCGATCGCCGGGCTCGGCCTCGACCGGACACGAGTCGTGATCGTGGCCGATCCGACGATCACGACGCACATCGTCGAGCTCGAAGCCAGGGGGACGTTCGGCCGCTTCACGTTCATGGAGGATGTCGCGGTCAGCGAGGAGAACCGCAAGACTGGCAAACTGGTCGCCATGGCCATGGTGAAGTCCGTTCGCCAGCTCGCCTCGACCCTGGTGGTCGCGGCTTGAGAAGGACAGCCTCGAGGGGGAAGCGATGGAAGAGTTCGACTACGTGATCGTGGGCGCCGGCGCCGCGGGCTGCGTGCTGGCCAATCGGCTGAGCGAAAGCGGCCGCAACAGCGTCGCCGTGGTCGAGGCGGGTGGCAACGACAGCAATATCTGGATCAAGGTACCGGCCGGCTTCAACAAGACCGTCTACAACGACGCACTCAACTGGGGTTACGAGACCGCGCCCGGCCCCCACATCGACGGCCGGCGCATCAAGTATCCGCGCGGCAAGGTGCTGGGCGGCTCAGGCTCGATCAACGGACATCTCTATGTCCGCGGCCAGGCGGCCGACTACGACACCTGGGCGCAGCTCGGCTGCCGCGGCTGGTCGTGGACCGACGTGCTGCCCTTCTTCAAGCGCGCCGAAACCCGCGCCGGCGGCGACGATGCCGTGCGCGGCCGGTCCGGTCCACTCAGCATCGAGGACCAGGGCGACCCGCACCCGCTGTCGGAGGCCTTCATGGCCGCCAACGAGGCGCTGGGCCTGAAGCGCACGCCCGACTACAACAGCGGCAATCAGGAAGGCACGCTGCTCTACCAGCAGATGATGCGGCGCGGCCGGCGGTGGAGCCCGGTCGATGCCTATCTGCGGCCGGCGATGCAGCGACCCAACGTCAAGGTGATCACCCGCGCCCTGGTCGAGCGCATCGAGCTCGACGGCAGGCGGGCGAGCGGCATCACCTATCGCCAGGACGGCCGCACGCAGTCGATCAGGGCGCGGCGCGACGTGATCCTGAGCGGCGGCGCGATCAACTCGCCGCAGCTTCTGCAGATCTCCGGCATCGGCCGGCCCGAGGATCTCGCGGCCATCGGCGTGACGGTAAAGCATGCCCTACCGGGCGTCGGGCACAATTTCCGCGACCATTACGCGGTGCGCGTCTCGGCCCTGATCAAGGGCGCGGGCTCCCTGAACGAACGCAGCCGCGGCCTGCGCCTGGTGGCCGAAGTGCTGCGCTACGCCATCAGCCGCAAGGGCCTGCTGGCCTCGAGCCCCAGCCATGCCGGCGGCTACTTCAAGACCCGTCCGGGCCTCGAAACGCCCGACATGCAGCTCTATTTCGCGCCGGCGTCCTACGCGCTCGGCAGCTACGGCACGTCGGACCTGGACCGTGTGCCGGGCATGACGCTGGGCTGCTCGCAGCTTCGGCCGGAGAGCACCGGCCACGTGAAAGCGACCAGCGCCGACCCGACGGCCAAGCCCGAGATCCAGCCGAACTATCTCGCCGTCCAGCACGATCGCGACGCCTTGCTCGCGGCAATGAAGTACCTGCGCAAGCTGCTTGCGACGCCACCGCTCCGCGATTTCGTGATCGAGGAGAATCTACCCGGCCCCGGCGTACAAACCGACGAACAATGGATGGCGCATGCCCGCGCTACCGGCTCGACGACCTATCATCCGGTCGGCACATGCAAGCTGGGCACCGATCCGATGGCAGTGGTCGATCCTGCGACCATGCGCGTGATCGGCCTGGAAGGCCTGCGCGTCGCCGACGCGTCCTGCATGCCAACCATGGTCTCAGGCAATACTTATGCTGCGACGAACATGATCGCCGAGAAGGCATCCGACTTGATCGCGGCCGACGCCAATCGATAATCGACCGCAGCACAGCGACGCGGAGACAGAATTGGGGACGATCATGGAACGACGCCGGTTTCTTTCCGCCACGGGTGGCCTCACCGCCGCCAGCCTGCTGTCCAGTGCGCAGGCGCAGGCGGCGTACCCGTCGAAGCCGGTGACACTGCTCTGCGGATATGCCGCCGGCGGCGCGGGCGACGCAGTGACCCGCGTGCTCGCCGACTTCGTGCGCAACAAGAAGGGTGTGGCCGCCTCGGTCGAGTTCAAGCCCGGCGCCGGCGCCACGCTCGCGCCGGGACAGATCGCCCGCGCCGAGCCCGATGGCTACAACCTCTGCCTCTATGTGCCGAGCCCGATGGCGGTGGTGCCGCACCTGCAGAAGGTGCCCTACGACTCGATGAAGGACTTCACCTACATCGCGCTCTACTGCTTCGTGCCGCTCGCCTTCTATGTGAAGAGCGATAGTCCCTTCAAATCCTGGCCGGACGTCATCCGCTTCGCCAAGGAAAACCCCGGCAAATTGCGCTGGGGCACGGCCGGCGTTCGTGGCGCGGCGCACATCGTCGTCGAAGCGGCGTTCCGCAAGGAAGGGATCAAGGCCACCTTCGTGCCGTTCACCGGCGGATCGGAGGCAATCACCGCCCTGTTGGGTGGCCACATCGAGGCCTCCGTGTCGACCGACTACGGCCCTCAATTGGCTGCCGGCAATCTGAGACTGATCGCGCTCACCGGCAACGAGAAGCTTGCCTCGCAGCCCCAGCTGCCGACCTTCAAGGAGCTTGGCTATCCGCTGACAGCCGACGCGTACTACGGCATTTTCGGTCCGGCCAAGCTTCCGGCATCGGTCGTCAGCTACTGGGACGGCGTCGTCAAAGACATGATGAAATCCGAGGAGTTCGCCACGGTGATGAAGACCGTGGGTGCAAGCCCGATCTACATGGACAGCGCCACATTCACCACCTACCACGCCGAAAGCTACAAGAGGTTCGGCGACGCGATCGACGCGCTGGGCTTCAAGAACAAGTGATGCCAAGGCCGCCGCTGGGGCCGCTGGCGCTCGCGGCACTCGCCGGCGCCGCGCTGTTCATGGCGTGGGACTACGGTCTCTGGTCGTTCGGTGCGCCCGGGGCCGGCCTGATGCCGAGCCTGGCGGCGACGGTGCTCGGAGTGACCAGCCTTCTCGCGCTGCGGGAAAGGCCGGCGGCCGAGGAGGAAGCCGATCCCGATCCTCGGCGCCTTGCCTTCTACACGGTCGCCCTTGTCGTGCTGCTCCCGGCCATCCTGGCGGTAGGCATGCTTCCGGCCCTCGCCCTGTTCATCGTGTTCTGCCTCAAGATCGCGGAGCGCATGAGCTGGCGCGCGACACTCGCCATCGCAATCGGCGCCACGGTCGGGAGCTGGCTGCTGTTCGAGCGCCTGCTGCAGGTCCAGTTGCCGCGCGGATTGCTGGGCTGAGACATGGACACGCTTGCCAATCTCGCGATGGGCTTCTCGGTGGCGTTGACGCCGCTCAACGTCCTGATCGCCCTGGTCGGCGCCTTCGTCGGCACGGCCGTCGGCGTCCTGCCGGGGCTGGGGCCGACCGCCACCATCAGCCTGCTGCTGCCGATCTCAGTCTATCTCGACCGCACCGGCGCCGTGATCCTGATGTCGGGCATCTACTACGGCGCGATGTATGGCGGCTCGATTACCTCGATCCTGATCAAGATTCCCGGCGAGGCAGCAAGCGTCATCACCTGCATCGACGGCTACCAGATGGCGCGCAAGGGCCGCGCCGGCGCCGCCCTCGGTATCAGCGCCATCGGCAGTTTCCTGGCCGGCATCGCTGCCACGCTGGGCATCGCCTTCGTCGGACCGAAGGTCGCAAACGTCGCCCTGGCATTCGGCCCGGTCGAAAAGGCGGCCATGCTGGTCCTCGGCCTGACCCTGATCCTGGGCGTCGGACAGGGCTCGAAGCTTCGCGGCACGGCGATGATCGGCCTCGGGCTCTTGCTGGGCACTGTCGGCATCGACGCGGTATCGGGCGAAGAGCGCTTCGTCTTCGACGTACCGTCACTCCGGGACGGCTTCGGCATTGCCATCGTCGCGATGGGCCTGTTCGGCCTCAGCGAGGTGCTGATGATGGTCGAGCAGAAGGCCGCGGCACCGGCTATCGTGGCCTACAGCCGGCGGCTGCGCGACCTGCTGCCCAACCGCGAAGAGACGCGCCGCTCCGCCGGGCCTGTGGCACGCGGCAGCGTGATCGGCTTCCTGCTCGGCCTCCTGCCGGGCGGCGGCGCGGTGATCGCGAGCTTCGTCAGCTACCTCATCGAGAAGAAGATCGCGCGGCGGCCGGAGGAATTCGGTCACGGTGCGGTCGAAGGCGTGGCCGGCCCCGAGGCTGCCAACAATGCTGCGGCACAGGCGAGCTTCATTCCCCTGCTTTGCCTTGGCATTCCCGCCAATGCGGTGATCGGCGTCATCATGGGTGCCCTGCTCATCCAGGGCGTGACGCCAGGACCACGTCTGGTTGCCGAGCATCCGGCGATGTTCTGGGGGGTCATCGCCAGCATGTTCATCGGCAATCTGATGCTGGTGGTGCTGAACATCCCACTGGTCGGGCTGTTCGTCTCCCTGCTGCGCGTACCGCAGGGCATCATGTCGGTGATGATCGTGCTGTTCTGCACGATCGGCGCCTATAGTCTGGCCAACAGCCTGTTCGACGTCGGTGCCATGATCGCCTTCGGCTTCCTGGGATACGGCCTGCGCAAGGCCGGCTTCGACGTGGCGCCGCTGCTGCTGGCCTACGTGCTGGGCGCCATGTTCGAGCAGAGCCTTCGGCAGGGCCTGATCATCGGCTACGGCAGCCCGATGGTGTTCCTGCAGAGTCCGATCAGCGCCACGTTCCTGGCACTGGCGGTATCGGTTATCGCGGTGCCGCAAATACTGCGGCTGGCCGCCCAGCTGCGCAGGACCTAGCCCGGCCTATCCGACGTCGATCAGCAGATTGCCGAGCTTGTCCTGGCGCACCTTGTCACCGGGCTCGACCACCGTGGTGCAGTCGAGTTGTTCGAGGATCGCTGGGCCCTGGAAGGTCGCATCGAGCGGCAGGCGGTCGCGCGCATAGACCGGCGTCTGTTGCCAGCCGTCGGGGAACCAGACGCGGCGTTCGCCAACCTGGGAAACCTTGAGCGTCGATGCGCGTTCGGTCGCGGCCAGTGCCCCGAGGTCGATTTCGGGTCGCACGCCGATCACTGCGGTATGGAGATTGACCAGTACCGGCGGGATCTCCGCGAGTTCGATGCCGAAGCGCCGCCAGTAGGCCGCGGCAAAGGCCTTGTGCAGGCCTTCGACGCCGATATCGGGCTGCTCGACCGAAACCGACAGGATATGGCTCTGGCCGGCAAACTGCATGTCGGCAGAGTAGACATAGCGCAGTTCCCGCACCGGCACGCCCTCGCCTTCGATCGTCGTGCGGCCTTCCCTGCCCTGCTCGGCGTAGATCGCCGCGATCGCCGCATCCTGCAGCGCCGACAAGGGCTTGTTGACCGTGCGCACATAGTCGTGGCGCAGGTCGGCCACGACGCAGCCCAGCGCATTGGTGATGCCCGGTCGCGCCGGCACCAGCACGGTCGGGATCGAGAGTTCGCGGGCCAGGGCCGTGGCGTGCAGCGGCCCCGCACCGCCGAAGGCGAACAGAGCAAAGTCACGCGGATCGTGTCCGCGCGACAGCGAGACCAGACGAATGGCGCCGGCCATACGATCATTGGCGATGCGCAGGATGGCAGCTGCCGCCGCCTCGGCATCGAGACCCAGGAGCCGGCCGACCTTGTCCAGGATCGCCGCTCGCACCTGCTCGAGCGTCACCGGATGGTCGACGCCCAAAAGCTTGTCGGGATTGAGCCGGCCTAGGACCAGATTGGCGTCGGTGATCGTGGGCTCCGTGCCGCCGCGGCCGTAGCAGATCGGGCCCGGCCGCGCGCCCGCGCTCTCAGGCCCGACCCGCAACATGCCGGCGGCATCGACCGAGGCGATCGAGCCGCCACCGGCACCAATGGTGTGCACGTCCACCATCGGCACGTGGATCGGCATGGCATATTCGAGCTCGAGCTCGCCCGAGACCTGCGGCACCGCATTCTCGATCAACCCGACGTCGGTCGAGGTGCCGCCCATGTCGTAGGTGATGAGGTTGGGCTGACCCGATGCACGGCCGGTATAGGCGGCCGCCATCACGCCCGATGCCGGGCCCGACATGACGGTATTGACTGCAGCCCTGGCGATCAGCGTCGAAGCGATCGTGCCGCCATTGCCTTGCATCACCAGGATGTCGCGATCGAACGACCTGGCCGCCAATTCCGCGCGCAGGCGCGTGAGGTAGCGATCGAGCACGGGCTGCACCGAGGCGTTGACCGCCGCTGTCACGCCGCGCTCGTACTCGCGGTATTCCGACAGGATCGCGTGGCCCGCCGTGACGTAGTCGTTGGGCCACAGTGCGCGCACGATCTCAGCGGCGCGCTTCTCGTGCGCCGAATTGATGTAGCTGTGCAGGAAATGGATGACGACCGCTTCGCAGCCCAGCGCCAGAAGCTGCCTGGCTGCCGCGGCCACGGCGGCCTCGTCGAGCGGCGTCAACACCTTGCCGTCGGCATCCATGCGCTCCGGCACTTCGAGCCGGTACTCGCGCTCGATCATCGGGTTGAAGGTGCCACGCAGGCCGTAGGCTTGCGGCCGCGTGCGACGGCCGAGTTCGAGCACGTCGCGAAAGCCCCTGGTCGTGATCAAGCCGACCCGGGCAATCTTGCGTTCGAGCAGCGCGTTGGTCGTGGTCGTGGTGCCGTGCACGATGGCCTGGAGACTGGCGGGCTCGACGCCGGCGGCGGCCAGCGACGCCATGAAGCCGATCGCCTGGTTCTCGACCGTGGTCGGCACCTTGGCGAGCTTGACCGTACCGGCCGCGGAATCGACCGCGAGGAGATCGGTGAAAGTGCCGCCGACATCGATGCCGACGGTGAGTGTCTTTGACGTCATGATCAAACCGACAGGTACTGTTCCCGGAGCGAAGCGTTGGCGGCAAGCTCGGCCATCGATCCGCCGAAGCGGATCTGGCCCTTCTCGATGATGTAGGCGCGATCGGCCACGGCCTGGCTGAAATGCAGGTTCTGCTCGGACAACAGGACCGACAGGCCTTCCGCCTTCAGCGCGCGAATCGAGTGCGCCATCTGCTCGACGATGATCGGCGCCAGACCCTC
>CAYZQZ010000017.1:0-22036 GCA_964480235.1 uncultured Reyranella sp.
GCCGGCGCGATATCGCTCATTGGCCCGACCTCGCGGACGTAACGGTTGACGATGCCTCGCGCCGGGCGGCCGGTGAAGACGTTGGTCAGGGTCGTACTGTTGTCGTTGGCCTGCTTCAGTGCCGCGCGGTGCAGCGGCGTGGTCCTGGCTTCCGGCGTCAGCATGAAGGCCGTCCCGATCTGAACGCCGGCGGCGCCCAGCGCCAGGGCCGCGAAGATGCCGCGGCCGTCGCCGATACCACCGGCGGCGATCACCGGCACCTTCACCGCGTCGACGACCTGCGGCACCAGCGCCATGGTCCCCGCTTGCCGTGCAATGTCGTCGACCAGGAACATGCCACGGTGGCCGCCGGCCTCGTTGCCCTGTGCGATGATCGCGTCGCAGCCCTGCCCCTCCAGCCAGCGTGCCTCCTCCGCCGTCGTCGCCGAACTCAGGACCAGGATGCCAGCTTCCTTCACCCGGCGAAGCAACGCCGCCTCGGGCAGGCCGAAGTGGAAGCTGACGACCTTCGGCCGGTACTCCAGCACGATCTCGCACATCGCCTCCCCGAACGGCGTACGGGTGGGCGCATCCTTTCCGGCGTCCGGCGCAAGGCCGAGTTCTCGATAGTAGGGCGCCAACCGCCGCCGCCAGTTCGCTTCCCGCTCGGCATCCGGTTCGGGCGGCCGATGGGCGAAGAAGTTGACGTTGATCGGCCGACCGGTCCCCTGCTTGACGATCTCGAGTTCGCCCCTCAGCCCCTCTGGCGTCAGCATGGCCGAGGCGATCGATCCCAGGCCGCCTGCCTCCGACACCGCGACCGCCATGGCCGGCGAATTGATGCCGGCCATCGGCGCCAGCAGGATCGGATGGTCTATGCCGAAGAGGTCCATCAGCCGGCGGTCCGTCCAATCCATGGTCACACTCCTTGTTCTTCCCTGCCCGAAGACTAGGAACTCACGGACATCACAGTTAGTGAATTATATTGAAGATAACCATCTGATATTCTGATGCGATGGACAGCCGAGACCTCGCCACCTTCGCCGCCGTGGCCCGACTGGGCGGCATGGGCCGTGCCGCCCGCGCGCTCAACACCGTGCAATCCAACATCACCCAGAGAGTGCGGCGGCTGGAAGAGTCGCTAGGCGTCACCCTCTTCGAGCGCAGCCGCTCCGGCGCCAGGCTGACCGCGGCCGGACGCCGTCTCGTCCCGTACGCACAGCGCCTGGAAGCGTTGCTTGGGGAAGCCGAGCGCGTAGCGCGCGACGACGGCGAGCCGGCCGGCGGCCTGACGATCGGCTCGCTCGAAACCACCGCCGCTCTTCGCCTTGCGCCGCTTCTCGCATCGTACGCCGTGGCCCATCCAAAGGTCGATCTGGTCCTGCGCACCGGCACGACCGCCGAACTGATCGAACGTGTGCTCGATCGTGAGCTCGAGGGCGCCCTGGTCGCCGGTCCCGTCAGCCATCCCGATCTCGCGGGTACGGCGCTGTACGAGGAGGAACTGGCCTTGCTCAGCGCCCCACGTCACCGGTCCATCGCCGCCATCCTGAAACAGCCCGACCTCCGGATGGTCATCTTGCGAGCCGGCTGCTCCTACCGCCAGCGGTTGGAAGAACTGCTGGCGCGCCGCGGGATCGTCGGCCTGCGTCGACTCGAGTTCGGAACCCTGGAAGCGATCCTGGGCGCGGTGTCAGCCGATCTCGGTGTCACCCTCATGCCGAAGGCGCTGGTCGGCACGACCTGGCGCGGCGGCCGAATCGCGGTACACCGCCTGCCTCCAGCGGAATCGCGGGTGCAGACGATCTTCGTGCGCCGTCGCGACATGGCATGTTCGAGCGCGCTCATTGCCTTCCAGAATCATGTCGCCGGAAGACAGCCGCGATGATTTCCGCAGCGTGACCGTCGTCACCGTCGGCGACATCGCCGGCAGCCTCCGCCTGCTTGTGGCATCCGCGATTTCGGCATTACCGATCTCACCGACAACGTGATCTACTTCGGCATGCCCTTGCAGCGAAACTGAGTGGAGCAAGCATGGAACTCTGGCAATACGACGCCACCGATCTCGCGCGCCTGATCAGGACCGGTCAGGCTTCCGTCCGTGAAGCCGTGGACTCGGTGCTGGCGCGCCTGGACAAGGTCAATCCGGCGATCAATGCGGTGGTGAGAGCGTTGCACGACGAAGCGCGCGCCGCCGCCGAGACCGCCGACGCGGCTCGCGCACGCGGCCATGCACTGGGCGCCCTACATGGCGTGCCGGTCACGATCAAGATCAACATCGATGTTGCAGGCCAGCCGACCGACAACGGCGTGACGCCGCTCAAAGACTTCATCGCCCAGGAAGACAGCCCGGTCGCCGCGAACTTCAAGCATGCCGGCGCGATCACCATCGGCCGCACCAATGCGCCGGCCTTTTCCATGCGCATCTTCAGCGACAACGCCCTGCACGGACGTACGCTCAACCCGCTCGACCCGACGGTGACGCCCGGTGGCTCGAGCGGCGGCGCGGGCGCCGCGACGGCGACCGGTATCGGCGCGATCGCCCACGGCAACGACATCGGCGGATCTGTCCGCATTCCCGCCTACTGCAACGGCGTGGTCGGCCTGCGCACGGGCTTTGGCCGCATCCCCTCATTCAATCCGACAGCCGCGAAGGCCGGACGCCCGGTCGGCGGTGTGATCATGGCGGTCCAGGGACCGCACACCCGCACCGTTCGCGATGCGCGTCTGGCGCTGGAGGTGATGGCACGCGGCGATCGCCGGGACTGGCGCTGGAACGACGTGCCGATGGTCGGCCCGCCGCCGGCCCGGCCGATCAGGGTCGCCATCGTGCCGGAGTTCCCGAATACGAAGACCCATCCTGCGCAAGCTGCCGCGGTGCGGCAGGCCGGCAAACACCTGCAGGCAGCCGGCTATGTCGTCGAGGAGGTGATGCCCCCCGATCTCGAGCGCGGCGTAGAACTGTGGCATCAGATCATCGCCACCGAATCCTCGCTCGGCCTGTGGCCGCAGATGCAGAAAATGGGCGATCCCGACGGCATCGCAGCGATGCGGGCGTGGCTCGAAGTCTCAAAGCCGGTCGACCTGCCGACCTATATCGCGGCCCTCACCGAGCGCGAAGGGTTGGCCTTCCGCTGGATGAGCTTCATGAAGCAATGGCCGCTGGTGATTTTCCCCACCCTGGCCGATCTGCCGCCCAAGCAGGTGACGGACACGACGGTCGAGGGTCAGCGGGCGATCTTCGATTCGATGCGGCCGGTACTGCTGGCACCGTTGCTCGGCCTGCCGGGTCTCGCCGTGCCGGTCGGGCGCTCGGGCAAGCTGCGCACGGGCGTGCAAATTCTGGCGATGCGCAATCGCGAGGATCTCACCCTCGACGCCGGCGAAGTGATCGAGGCTGCCGAGGGCGTGGTGAAGCCGGTCGATCCGGCTACTTGAGCAGTTCGCGGAAGATGCACTTGTCAACGCCGCGGCCGGAAACGGCCGCGCGCTGCGACCACTGCCACAGCGGCGTCCACCAGGCGTCGAGGATCTCGCCAGCGGCCTTCGCGTCGTCGACGATGTAGCCGAACTCCTGCAGGTTGACCGGATACATGTTGTCGGAGCCGATGTAGAAAGTGCGGTCGTCGACCATCCAGAACTTGGCATGACTGACGATCGCCGCCCCGCTCGGCCATTTTCTGTCGGGACCGAAACGCAGGGGCGCCAGGAACACGTGCTCGCACAACAGCGCGTTCACGGGATCCGGTCCGGCGCGCACGCTGTAGCGCGCCTTGGGATCGGCGTCGTCGATGCGCTTCTGGACGAGCTCCCGTATGTGCCGCGCCAGCTCCTTGAGGCTCACGTCGTTCGAGTATGAACTGCCGCTGTTGCCGACCGCGCCCTCGTTCGACAGCACGATGTAGACGTCTCCCTGGCGCTCGAGCAGCAGGGTGACGAGCCTCGCAAGGCTGCTCTCCGGGTAGAGTTTGTCGGCCCGGCCGAGCGTGAAGCCCAGATCCTGCTGCATGATTCGCACCGACTTCTGGGCGCTGCCGAACATGAGATCGCGAGCGAGCTCGCTCTGATTGGCGAAGTCCTTGGTGATGCCCGCGCCCAGTCGCCCGACCCCGAGGATCGGCACGCCGCCTGCGCTTCGGGCCGGTTGCAACGGCGGCGGCGTCAAGCAGGTCTGCTCCGGCACGCTGCCGTCGAAAGGAAAGCTGGCGACGACGATCTTGGGCGCCTTGTCGAGAGTGCCGCAGACATATTCCCACAGGCGATCGGTGAACCGGGCAGCGTTCGCTGCCGCCGGCCCGCGCACCCGCATCGACAGGTCATGAACAGGCTCATTGATAAGGTAGTCCCTCGACCAGAGATTGTGGCCGCCGACCTGCGCATCGATGCCGTCGACCGACACGATCTTGGAATGGTTCCACGAATAGCTGTTGCACTCCTCCCAGCCGATGCAGGAACGCATCGCCGCGACGCTTACCCGCATCCGCGACCTCGGCAGCTGCTCAATTCCGCTGACCAGCGATTTCAGGAGAGCCGCGGCATCGACATCGTGGGGCGGATGCTGCCCGACGACGATGCGCACGGTCACGGCGCGGCCGCTCAGCGCAAGGGTCTGCAGGGCGTCCTTGAGTGCCCCGAAAAAGCGTGCGTCAGCGGGCGGTTCCAGCATGGAGATATCGACCCGGCGCTGGGCGCGCACGACAAGGTCGTGCAGACGCACGGCGAGCTCGTCGGACTGGCCGAGACAGACCTTGCGGCGTGCGCCGCGGCGATCGTCAGGCCGGGGCCAGATCGCCGTACACGTGCCGCCATTGCAGTCGGCGTCGCTATCGCAAATCGGCAACGAAAGTGAGTTGCCACAGTCCGGACAGTCGAGCGGATAGAACTTGAACTCGTTCGCCTTTCGCCCCCAGAGATTGGGGCTCTGCACGATCCAGTCGCGGGCGAGGCTGTTGCCGCGCGTCAGATCGTAAGTGATGCCCTTGTATCGGCCGTCGATGTCGCTCTTGGCGACTTCTGCCGCCAGCTGCTCGAGTAGGGGCGTCGGCGAGGAGCGGCTGGGCGACTCGATGCCCCGCTCGCGGATCAGCGCAACCAGCGGGGTCGTGTCGTCGATCGGATAGTAGCCGTTCGCGATATGCCCGGGCACCGCCGAATTCGGTAAAATGCCCCCGCAGGACGCCACCGCAGCGACGACGAACGAGGCGAAGGCGGCGACCGACAGACGTCGAAGCATGGACAGATACTAAATCCGCTCTCAAAGTGCCGTGCAACCACCAAAGACAAGGCGCAGGCAAGCGTTGCAAGAATCAAAGGTTGAGGGAATGAGCAGCAAGGCATCGCACGACATCGGCTGGATCGGATTGGGGCGCATGGGCGAAGCGATGGCGGCGCGCCTGGTCAATGCAGGCCACAGTCTTTCTGTGTGGAATCGCACCGCCTCAAAAGCCGACCCATTGGCCCAGATCGGCGCCGAGGTGGTGACCGACAAACCGGCCATGGCGCACTGCGCCACCGTGTTCACCATGGTGTCGACCACGGACGACCTGAAGGACATCCTGTTCGGCAAGCAGGGTGTGCTGTCGGGCAAGGCACGTCCCCGGCGTGTTGTCGATATGTCGTCAATCTCTGACACCGGCTCCGCCGAAATCCGCAAGGCCCTGACCGAAGCCGGCATCGCCTATCTGAGCGCACCTGTCTCCGGCAATGCGCGGGTCGCCAAGGCAGGCAAGCTCCTGGTGGTGGCCTCCGGGCCGCGCGCCGAGTACGACGCCGTCGAGCCCCTGCTCAAGGCGCTGGGCCGCGCCGCCATGTATGTCGGCGAGGGAGAACTGTCGCGAATCTGGAAGATCGCCCACAACACGATGTTTGGTGTGATCATCCATTCCCTGTGCGAGATCACTTTGTTGGCCGAGAAGGCCGGAATCCCGCGCCACGTGTTCCTCGCCTCGATCAACGACAGCGTGCTGGGCTCGATGTACACGCGCTACAAGACGCCGGCGCTGGTCAATCTCGACTTCACCACGACCTTCACGCCCAAGCTGCTGCTCAAGGACCTGGAACTGGGGATGGGTGCAGCCAAGGCGCAGGGCGTGACGATGCCAACCGCCTCGGTGACCCGCGAAAGCCTGCAGTCGCTCGCCAATCAGTATCCCGGCGATATCGACTTCTCGGTGCTGTTGCTGGAACTAGCGCGTGCCGCCGGCATGAAGCTGGAGCCGGAGAACGTGAAGGTCGGCGACGGGCTGGCCTGAGTTGGAGCCTGAAATGGCGCGCACGCTCTTTAAGGCCGGAATCGTCGTCACCCAGGACCACGGACTCGCCGTCCTGCCGCGGGGCGACGTTCTCGTCGAAGGCGACCGAATCACGGCGATCGGAGTTGACCTGCCGGCGGCCGACACGGAGATCGTCGATTGCAGCGGACACTTCGTACTGCCGGGCCTGATCAACGCCCACATGCACACCTGGCAGACGGCGCTGCGATCGGTCGCCGCGAACTGGACGCTGCTGGAATATTTCCGTCACGTGCATGCCGGGCTGGCGACCGTGTTCACGCCCGAGGACATCCACATCGCCACCCTGGCCGGCGCATTGAACCAGCTCGATCATGGCGTGACGACTCTCGTCGACTGGGCACACAACAACCCGACACCTGCCCATACCGATGCCGGCGTGACGGCGCTCAAGGAAAGCGGCATCCGTGCCGCCTTCTTCCACGGTTCACCCAAGCCCGATCCAAAGCCCGGCGAGCCGCACTTCTCCGAGGTCCCGCACCCGCGCCACGAGATCGAACGTCTGCTGAAGGGTGCCCTCGCCGACCGCCATGCCCTGGTCACGCTCGGCATGGCGATCCTCGGGCCACACTTTTCGACGCTGGACGTGAGTGCGCATGACTTCGCCCTGGCGCGCGAGTTCGGCCTCGTGGCCTCGATGCACCAGGGCGGCGGCGAAGCCAAGACTCCCGGGGGCTGGGAGACCTTGATGCAGCGCGGGCTGGTGGGCCCGCACATCAATGTCGTCCACGGCAACAACCTGACCGATTTACAGCTCAAGGCTTTCGTCGATCTCGGCGTCACGTTTTCGGTGACGCCCGAGAACGAGATGGCACAGGGCCATGGCCATCCGATCACCGGTCGCCTGCGGGCGCTCGGCACCGCGCCGTCGCTCGGCGTCGATCTCGAGTCGGCGATCAGCGGCGACATGTTCTCAGTCGCCCGCGTCGCGCTCGCCTCACAGCGCGCCCTCGACAATGCCACCGAACGCGGCAAGAGCGGTGGCATTCCGGCGACGTCGACGGTGCCCGCCGCCGAGGCGCTGGACTGGATCACGACACGCGGCGCGGCGATGCTCGGCATGACGGACCGCATCGGCAGCCTCGCGCCAGGCAAGCAAGCCGATCTTGCGGTCATGTCGCTCGGCCCGTTGGCCATGTGGCCGGTACACGATCCAGTCGCATCGGTCGTGATGCAAGGCTCGGGCGCCCGCGTACGCGATGTCATGGTGGCGGGCACGTTCCGGAAAAGAGCCGGGCGGCTGCTGCACCGGGACTTGCCGGCGATCCGCGCTGCCCTCGCCCGCTCCGGTGAACGTATACTGGGTAACCTGAACGTGCCCAGCGTCAGCCGTCTCGTGGCGGCTCAATAACGACAAATCGACACAAAGCAGGGAGAATCGAATGCTTCGCAGGGGAATCGTCGTCGCCTCGATGGCGATGTTGGCGGCCGGCGGCGCCGCCGCCCAGACCTGGCCCGACAAGCCGGTGCACATCATCGTTGCCTTCACGCCTGGCAGCGCGACCGACGTCATCGCGCGCGCGGTGTCGAACGAACTCTCGGCCCGGCTCGGGCAGCCGGTGATCATCGAGAACAAGCCCGGCGCCGGCGGCACCATTGCCGCGGGCCAGGTCGCCAAGTCGGCGCCCGACGGCTACACCCTGCTGGTCAATTCTTCCGGCCATACGGTCAGTCCCTGGATCTACAGCAAGCTCAGCTACGACACGGCCAAGGACCTCTCGGGCGTAACCCTGCTGGCGCGCCAGCCCAACATCCTGGTGGTATCGCCCGACAAGGGCTGGAAGACCGTCGGCGATCTCGTCAAGCAGGCAAAGGCGCAGCCGGGCAAGCTCTCTTTCGCTTCGGCGGGCGTCGGCAGCGCCACGCACATCAACGGCGAGAAGTTCAAGGTCGCTGCCGGCATCGACGTTCTGCACGTTCCCTACAAGGGCACGCCGGAAGCCCTGAACGACGTGATGGGCGGCCGGGTCGAATACTTCTTCTCGCCTGTGGTCTCCGCCCTCTCGCTGGTCCGCGACAAGCGAGTCCTGGCACTCGCCAACGGCAGCCCGAACCGCTCCTCGGTCCTTCCGGACGTTCCGACCACCGAGGAAGCCGGCTACAAGGGCAGCGGCTACGACTACTGGGCGGGGCTGTTGGCCCCCGCCGGCACGCCGCGCCAGGTCATCGAGCGCCTCAACAAGGAACTGCTCGTGGTGCTGGCCATGCCCGAAGTGAAGGAACGGCTGGCCAAGATCGGCGGCGAACCGGCGCCGACCACGCCGGCTGCGTTCGACGCGCTGGTCGTGCGAGAACTCGCCGAAAACGGCGAACTGGTGAAGGCTGCCGGCATCAAGGCCCAATAAGCAGCCAGTGACAGGCAAGCAGTAACAGGTAGATGGTGATGAGCGATACGCTTCTGCAGACGACCGTCGTCGGTTCCTACCCACAGCCCGACTGGCTGGTGGACCGCGCCCTGCTCGCCAAGGGCGTGCCGCGCACCCGCCTGCGTGAACTCTGGCGGGTGCAGGATCCCTGGCTGCAGCAGGCGCAGGACGATGCCACCGTGCTCGCCATCCGCGACATGGAGCGCGCCGGCATCGACATCATCACCGACGGCGAGATGCGGCGCGAAAGCTACTCCAACCATTTCGCGACGGCGCTGGAAGGCGTCGACAACGAGCATCCCGCCGAAATCGTCAACAACCGCGGCCAGAAGACCGCGGTGCCACGGGTCGTCGGCAAGATCCGCCGCACCCGGCCGGTCGAACTGCGCGACATGCAGTTCCTGCGCGCCAACACCGACCGGCAGGCCAAGATTACTCTGCCCGGCCCCTTCACCATGGGCCAGCAGGTGAAGGACGAGTTCTACAAGGACGCCGAGGCGATGTGCATGGACTACGCCGCGGCAGTGAACGAGGAGGCGCGCGAGCTGGTCAAAGCCGGGGCCGACGTGATCCAGCTCGACGAGCCGTGGCTGCGCAACAATCCCGAGGAAGCCAAGCGCTACGCCGTCAAGGTGATCAACCGCGCCCTGGAAGGCATCACCGTGCCGACCGTGGTCCACCTCTGCTTCGGCTACGCCGCTGTCGTCACCGGCCTGAAGCCCACCGGCTACTCCTTCCTGCCGCAACTCTCCGACACGATCGCGCAGCAAATCTCGATCGAATCGGCACAACCCAAGATCGACCTCGGCGTGCTGAAAGAGTTGGCGCCGAAGAAGGTCATGCTGGGCGTGATCGACCTCAGCGACCCGGAGATCGAAACGCCGCAGAAGATCGCCGACCGTATACGTGCCGGGCTGAAATTCATCGGCCCGGACAAGCTGCTCCCCGCGCCGGATTGCGGCATGAAATACCTGCCGCGCGCGACCGCCTTCGGCAAACTGAAGTCGATGGTCGAGGGCGCGACGATCGTGCGCCGGGAGATCGGCGGCTAAAGGCGTCGATCAGCGAGCGTTGATCGCCCCTGACGGCTTGACCGTGATCGACCTCTCCACGCCGTTGCGCGTCGCCCTGGCGGTCCAGATTCCGTCCGGCTTGTGCTGGAAACCGCGCAAGTCCTGGTCGCCCAGCGGCTGTGCGATCGATTTCACGCCGGCCGGAGTCGTCGTCGCGGGACTAGGCCGGGTTTGCGCCGCTGCCGGCAGCACGGCCAACATCAGCAGAACAGCCAGAAGCCTCACGCCTCGCGTCATCGGGCCAGCCTGCCCTTCAGCACCGTGCCGGCATTGCTGCCCGTCGCCTCACCATCCTCGAACGCGACCGTGCCGTTGACGACGGTGGCGCGGATGCCGTCCGCCTTCTGCACCAGACGGCGTGCACCGCCCGGCAGATCGCGCTCCACGGTGGGCAGTTGGGGCCGGATGCCCTTCTCCTCGAACAGCACCAGATCGGCGGCGTAGCCTTCGCGTACCAGCCCGCGATCATTCAACTCCCAGGCCACGGCATTGTCGTGCGTCAGCTTCCGGATCGCCTCTTCCAGAGTAAAGGCGCCACGTTTGCGCACCCAGTAGCTCAAAAAATGTGTCTGCAGGGACGAACCCATCTCCTGACAGACATGCGCGCCCGAGTCCGAGAACGTCGCGAGCGTACGCTTGTGCTTCAGGATGCCCAGCACGTCGTCCGGCGTCTCGTTGACCAGGGGCTGGACATAGACCTGGTTCTCGTCGGCAAGCGACAGATCGATCATCACCTCGACCGGGTGCTGGCCGCGGGCGCGCGAGAGCTGCTCGACCGTGGGATCGTCCCAGTCGACACCCTTTAGCGCGAACAGATTGGAATAGTCGGGCTTGCGCGGGTCGGTCGTCGCGGCCCCGCCGCCCTGGAAGACGTTGTCGCGCGGCTTCATGCGGCCCTCAGCCTCGACCAGGGCGCGGCGCACCTCAGGGTCGCGCAGGCGCCTTTTCTGCTCCTCAAGCGGCAGCGCCCGGATCGGCTTCCAGGCCGGCAACACGTCGAACGGCAAGTAGGATTTCAAGGAGAAGATCGCGTTGATCGAGCGCGTCGTGCCCTGTCCAAACATGCGGCCGCCGGCAGCGACCGTGTCATCGATGTATTTGGTCTGGTAGCTCCAGGGGTTGGGATCGTCGCCCTGCTTGGTCGCCAGCACGCCGAACATGATCGGCCGCCGGTACTTCAACGCGACCTGCCGCAATCTGTCGAGAAAGGCGCGGTGACGTGCCCCGCTCGCAATGTCCGGACCGACCTGGAAGATGCCGGCGTCGAGTTCGGCCATGGCGGCGATGATGCGGTCGATCTCGTCCCACTCGGCGATGCGGCTCGCCACCGGCGTGTCGTCGGGCGTGACGTGCGTGGACGCCCGCGAACTCGAGAAGCCCATCGCGCCGGCCTTCAGCGCTTCCCGTACCAGCGCTGCCATGCGTGCCATGTCGTCCTCTGTCGCCGTCTCGGACAGCGCCCGCTTCCCCATGACGTACATGCGCAGTGCCGAGTGGCCGATATACATGCCGTAGTTGATGGCCTTGGGCAGTCGCTCGACGGTCTGGAGGTATTCGGGAAACGTCTCCCAGGTCCAGTCGATGCCGGCAGCCATCGCCTCGGTCGGGATATCCTCGACGGCCGAGAGGCAGCGCGCGTACCAGTCGCGATCAGCCGGCTTGCAGGGCGCCAGCGCAAAGCCGCAATTGCTCATGACCACAGACGTAACGCCGTGCCAGCATGAGCAGCTGCCCAGCGGATCCCAGGCGACCTGCGCGTCCATGTGGGTATGGCCGTCGATGAACCCCGGCGAGACGATCAATCCGTCGGCGTCGATGGTGCGCCGGGCGGCCGTCGCGACCTTGCCCAGTTCGACAATGCGTCCGCCCCTGATGCCGACATCGCCCGAGAAGCGCCTGCTGCCCGATCCATCGACGATCGTGCCGCCGCGAATGACCAGATCGAGAGTCATGACGCTTCCCTTTCCGATATTCTTTCCGATTTCTGCGCGATGCTAGAAGCTCGACAGCTGGAAACAATTGGAATCGTCGGGCGGCGGCGCGGGCCGCTCGCCGCGATCGACGACCTCGAAGGTCTTTTCGGCGAGCTTGCGCCGGCCCTGCCAGAGCTCGAGCGTCCAGGGCCCGGTCTGCAGTTCCCAATCGTGGTCGAAGCCGTAACCGATGTAGGACACCGTACCAAGACGCACCAGCAGGTCGTGCCCATACTCCCGAACCGTGCCCACTCCGGCAGAAGGCTTCAGAGGCACCGGAAAGCGCGTGATGCGCGTGAGTTCGACGACTTCGCCGGAGGGCGTGCCATCGGTCCGAAAGCGGAAGCCGAACATCACGTTCATACGCGCCGGCACCTTGTCGGTTGTCACGACATGGCAAATGTTGCGCAGCAGGTTGCGATCGACCCCGTTGGGCATCCTTTCGGTCGCCGTCACCTCGGCAGTGTAGAGGCCGTGCTCGACGATGCTAACGCTGACGTTCTGCGCCGCTGCATGAGCGGCGAAAAGAAAGACTAGCCCGAATGTAGCCGCCAGCCGGCGCAGCGTCACAGCCGGTCCTTGTTCTCGACGATCTTCCAATAGGTGTCCTTGGCGGCGATCTTGCCGCCGCGGAACGTGTAGATGTCGCAGCCCTGGTAGTTCAGGTCTTCGCCGTCGGCGCCCTTGCCCTTCACGGTCCAGACCGAAATCGCCCGATTGCCGGCGTAGATGTACTCCTTGTGGTCCCAGCGCATGTCGGGGATCACCTTGAAGCGCTCGGCCAGGGTTCTTCGGATGGTCTCGCGCCCCTTGAGCGTGCGGCCGACAGGCTCGGGCCCTCGCGCCAGCCAGAAGGTGGCATCCTCGGTGAAGAACGAGGCGATGCGGTCGACGTCGCGGCTGTTGAAGGCGGCGGAGATCGCTTTCATCAACTCGGGCGTGGCGATATCGGCGTTGGCGGCTGTGACGTCCGGCATACGAAACCTCCCTTGGCGCAGAACCGAACGATTGCAGCCCTGACGGCGGGCGGCAAGGCCGTGCTACCCTTCCCCCAACCAAAGGGGGAAACGCACCGTGTACGACTACATCATCGTGGGCGGCGGCTCGGCCGGCTCCGTCCTGGCCAACCGACTGTCGGCGCGCAGCAGCAACAAAGTCCTGGTTTGCGAGGCCGGCCAGGATACGCCGCCCGGCGAGGTCCCCAAGGAAATCCTCGATTCCTATTCCGGCACCGCCTACTTCGACCCACGTTTCCACTGGACCGAGCTCAAGGTCCATACCCAGATCGTCAGCCACAACAATCCGCACGAGAACCGCCCGCCGCTGCGCAAGTACGAGCAGGCGCGCGTGCTGGGCGGCGGCTCGTCGATCAACGGCCAGATGGCCAACCGCGGCGCGCCGACCGACTACAACGAGTGGGCCGAACGCGGCGCCGAAGGCTGGAACTGGGACCAGGTCTTCCCGTACTTCAAGAAGGTCGAGCGCGACCTCGACTTCCAGAACGAGTGGCACGGCAAGGATGGCCACATTCCGGTGCGCCGCATCCCGGTCGAGCACTGGGCCAAGCATGCCCAGGCAGTCGGCGAGGCCTGCAAGCAGGCGGGCATGAAGTTCCTCCCCGACCAGAACGGCGAGTTCGTCGACGGGTATTTCCCGGTGACCCATTCCAACGCCAACGAGCAGCGCGTATCGGCCGCGATCGGCTATCTCGGCGCCGAGACCCGCAAGCGCGCCAATCTCACGATCTCGACCAACACCCAGGTCAAGGAGCTGCTGTTCGAGGGCACGACCTGCGTGGGCGTGAAGGCGATCATCAACGGCCAGGAGCAGGAGTTCCGGGCCAAGGAGGTCATCCTTTCTTCCGGCGCCATCCACACGCCCGCGCACCTGATGCGTGCCGGCATCGGCCCGGTCGGACACCTCACCGAAATGGGCATCCCGGTAGTTGCCGCCCTCCCCGGTGTCGGCCAACGCCTGATGGACCATCCGTCGATCTCGCTGTCCTCGTTCATCAAGCCGCACGCGCGTATCCGGGAGCACACGCGGCGCCACATCCATGCCGGCATCCGCTATTCGTCCAACCTGCCGGGCATCCCCAAGGGCGACATGTTCGTGGCCGTGATCAGCAAGTCGGCCTGGCATGCGGTGGGCGAGCAGATCGCCTCGTTCATAACCTTCGTCAACAAGACCTATTCCGAGACCGGCCAGGTCAAGCTGGCCTCGCGCGACTGGCGGGCCGAGCCGGTTGTCGAGTTCAACCTGCTGTCGGACAAGCGCGACCTTGACCGCCTGATGGCCGGCTTCAAGAAGATGGCGGTGCTGCAGCTCAGCGAGCCGATGAAGGCGGTGACGGACAATCCGTTTCCGGCCTCCTATTCCGACCGGGTGCGCCAGATCGGCGTGGTCAACAACAAGAACAAGGTCCTGACCGCGATCCTGGCCAAGCTGCTCGACGGCCCCTCGGCGCTGCGCAAGTACATGATCGACAATTTCGTGATCGAAGGCTTCACCTTCGAGCAGGTCATGTCCGACGACGAGGCGCTCGAGGCGTTCATCCGCAAGGCGGCGATCGGCGTCTGGCACGCCTCCTGTACCTGCCGCATGGGCCGCGCCGACGATCCAATGTCGGTGGTCGACAATGCCGGCCGCGTGAAGGGTGTGCAGGGCCTGCGCGTGGTCGATGCCTCGGTGTTCCCGGTAGTTCCCTGCGCCAACACGAATTTCCCGACGCTGATGACATCCGAGAAGATCTCGGACGCAATCCTCGCCGGCCGTTAGGAGGACATTCCATGTCGGTGATCCTGGGAAGCGGCGAACATCGCTATCGCGTGGTCGAGAACTGGGCCAGACTGCCCGACGGCTGGGAGTTCCGCGACGTCGCCGCCGTCGCCGTCGACAGCAAGGACCGCGTCTACGTCTTCAACCGGGGCCAGCACCCGATGATGGTGTTCGACCGCGACGGTAACTTCCTGCGGTCGTGGGGCGAGGGTCTGTTCAGCCGCGCCCACGGCATCCATATCGACAGCGACGACAACCTCTACTGCACCGACGACGGGGATCACACGGTCCGCAAGATCACGACCGACGGCAAGGTGCTGCTGACCATCGGCGTGCCCAACCAGCCGGCACCGTTCCTGAGCCAGAAACCGTTCAACCGCTGCACCCACACGGCGCTGTCGCCGTCGGGCGAGATCTACGTCTCGGACGGCTACGGCAATTCCTGCGTCCACAAATACTCGCCCGACGGCAAGCATCTGATGTGCTGGGGGACCACCGGCACCGACCCCGGCCAGTTCAACATTCCGCACAACATCGCGACCGACGACGAGGGTTGGGTTTATGTCGCCGACCGCGAGAACCACCGAGTCCAAGTGTTCGACGGCAACGGCAAGTATGAAATGCAGTGGAACAACATGCACCGGCCCTGTGCGCTCTACTGCTGCGGCGGTCAGGGGAAGAAGGGTGCTCCGACCTTTATCATCGGCGAACTGGGACCGGGCATGCCGGTGAACACCAAGCACACCAATCTCGGCCCGCGGCTCGCCATCGTGGACCGCAAGGGCAACACCATCATGCGCCTGGGCGGCGAGCATGGCCCGGGACAGGAGCCCGGCAAATTCCTGTCGCCACACGGCCTCGCCGTGGATTCGCGCGGCGACATTTATGTCGGCGAGGTGAGCTATACCAACTGGCCGAGCACGCATCCCGGCGTACCGGTGCCGAAATACCTGCGTTCGCTGCAGAAGCTCGAGAAGCTCAAGTGATGGAGCGCAGCCAACGCCTCCATCTGATCGGCTCTGTTCCACTCGAGACCACCGAACAGGTCTTCTCGACCCTATCGCAGGAACTCGGGCCGTTCCTGCGCTGCATGCCCGATGGCGAGACCGGCGAGCGCTCGCGCTGGGTGTATTTCCAGGGCCAGATGCTGCGCGCCCACGCCGACATGGAAATCGACCCGACCGTACCGCCCTTCCCGTTCGTGCAATGGGACGGCAAGGTGGTGCGCGAAATCCAGCAGGTCCGCTTCAAGCCCGGCGTGGATCCGCAGAACGTCTCCTTCCCGACCGGCTACGACAAAGCGGCCGTCGCCTCCTACGAGACCTTCAGGAAGCTGCGGCAGGCCGGCACCATCGCCAAAGGCACGCGGTTCCAGGTCTCTTTGCCGACGCCGCACTCCAGCGGCTACCTCTATGTCAGCGGACCGGCGCGACAGACTTATTTCGAAGTCTACGAACGCGCCCTGCTCGGCGCGCTGGCCAATATCGTGCGGGCGATCCCGATGGCCGATCTCACGATCCAATGGGATGTCTGCCAGGAAGTGTTGGCCTTCGAGAACTATTTCAAGGACCGCCCGGTCGACTACAGGCAGCAGACCTTCGACATGCTGGGCCGTCTCGGCGACGCCGTCCCGACCGGAACCGAGATGGGCTATCACCTCTGCTACGGGTCCCCCGCCGACGAGCATCTGGTGCAGCCCAAGGATACCGGCATTCTGGTCGAAATGATGGAAGGCATTACCGCCGCCACGAAGCGGCGGATCGACTTCTTTCACATCCCGGTGCCGAAAGAGCGCAGCGACGACGCCTACTACGCACCGTTGAAGCAATGGAGGCGGCCGGCCGGCACCATGCTGTATCTTGGCCTGCTTCACTTCGACGACGCCGCTGGCGATCGTGTCCGCATCGCGGCGGCACGGCGCCACGTCACCGATTTCGGATTTTCTGCCGAGTGCGGCTGGGGCCGCACCCAACCCGGACGCCTGCCCGGACTTCTCGCAGGCCATCGCACCGCTGCGGAGGCATTTTAGATGGTTGAGCGCATTCTCGTCGTCGGACCCAAGGACACGATCTCCATGGTCGACGACCTCGCCCCCAAGGGCTTCGAGATCGTGAAGGCGCTGCACAACTCCCCTGAACAGAAGGCCGCCTATGCCGGCGCCGACTATTTCGTGGGCTTCGTGCAGCAGTACGTGAACCCGCAACTGTTCAAGGACGCCCCCAAGCTGAAGCTGATCCAGCTGCTTAGCGCCGGATATGACCGCGCCGACATTCCGGCGGCGATCAAGGCCCGGGTGCCGATGTGCAACAACGGCGGCGCCAACTCGGTCGCGGTATCCGAGCACGCCATGCTGCTGATGCTGTCGGTGTCGCGCCGCCTGATCACCCAGCACACCAACGTCGTGGCCGGACGCTGGCACGGCAATTCGCCGCCGACCGTCCACGAGGTGCGCAACAAGGTGCTGGGCATCGTTGGACTCGGCACGATCGGCAAGAAGGTCGCGCGACTCGCCCAGGCCTTCGGCATGATCGTGCACTATTACGATATCGCCCGGCTCAAGGAGGAAGAAGAGGATGCGCTGGGCGTGCGCTTCCGCCTGCTGCCCGAGATCCTGCGGCACTCCGACATCCTGTCGCTGCATGTGCCGCTGAACGATTCGACGCGCCACATGATCGGCAGGCAGGAGCTCGCCGTGATGAAGAAGTCGGCGATCATCGTGAACACCTCGCGCGGTCCGGTGATCGACGAGAAGGCGATGACCGAGGCACTGTCCAGGGGCGACCTGTTCGGTGCCGGCCTCGACGTCTTCGACGAGGAGCCGACGCCGCCGAACAATCCGCTTCTCAAGCTCGACAACGTGATCCTGACAGCCCACCTCGCCGGCCCCACCTGGGAGAGCAACATCACTCGCCTGCGAAACGGCTTCGACAACGTGCAGCGCGTCGCACGCGGCGAGAAACCGCTCTGGGTGGTCGAGGAGATGTGGGGGAAGATCTGACCATGGGTATCTCGCGTCGCAGCGTCGTCGGCAGCATCCTCGGTGGTGCCCTTGCTTCCCCCTTCCTCGCCCGGCATGGCTGGGCGCAATCCAAATGGCCGAACGGCCCGATCCGCTGGGTCGTGGCGTTCGCCGCCGGCGGCGCGGCCGACACGGTGGCCCGTAACGTCGCGGTCCGCGTATCGGAGATCGTCGGCCAGCAGGTGATCGTCGACAATCGCACCGGCGGCAACTCGCTGGTCGCGGCCACCGCCGTCATGCAGGCGCCACGCGATGGCCAGACCTTCCTGATCGACGCCGCCAACCAGGTGACCAACGAGTTCCTGATCAAGGATTTGCCGTTCGACTACCGCAAGACCTGGATACCGGTGACCCGGTTGAGCGACTTCCCGCAGGTGCTGGCCGTCAAGGCCGATTTCCCGGCCACGACGCTCAAGGACTACATCGACGCCGCCAAGGCCAAGCCCGGCACGATCGGCTACGGCACGCCGCCCGCGGCTGGCATGGGCCACATGGCCGGCGAGGAGTTCCAGCGACTGGCAGGCATAAAGCTGATCCACGCCCCCTACCGAGGCGGTGCCGACGCGGCCCGCGATATCGGGGCCGGTGCGATCGACTCGGTCATCATTACGACCAACTCGATTCGGCCGCCCCTCGCGGCCGGCCGCTGCAGGATTCTCGCCGTCACCAGCCTGAAGCGAGCACCGGTGTTCCCCGATGTTCCGTCGTTGGCGGAATCGGGCTTCCCCGGCTTCGACCTCAACGACTGGAACGGGCTGTTCGCCGCCACCGGCACGCCGCCCGAGGCGATCGCCCGCATGCAGGAGGTTTGCGCCGAAGCGATAAAGGACGCCAGGGTGCGGGAAAAGCTCGACGCAGCCGGCGCGGTGCTGGTCGCCAATACCCCCGCCGAGTTCAAGACCTGGCTCGACGGTCAGCGCAGCGTACTGGGCAAGCTGATCGAGTCGGCCAACATCAAGTTGGGATAGGACCGGCGCCGCGGCAGCCTTCAGGACAGCGTCAGGCGGTCCTTGTGGCTCTCGCGGAACTGCAGGACGGATACGAAGGAGATGGCGGCCGCCGCCATCAGCAACCAGGCCGGGCTGAGACTGTCGCCGGTTCGCTGCACCAGCCATGTCGCGGCCAGCGGACTGAGCCCGCCAATCACGCCCAGAGTGATGTTGTAGCCGAGGGCGATCGCCGTGCAGCGCACCTCGGGCGGCGTCGCCTCGACCATGACGGTCGGCTGCGTGCCCAGGAAGGCGCCGATCGCCACGACGAAGCCGAACTGGCCGAGCAGCACGAGCCAGGCATTGTCATGGTGCATCAGCCAGAACAGCGGCAAGGCGCCGACCAGGCCAAATATCGTCGCGAACAGCAGCACTGGCTTGCGCCCGATGCGATCGGACAGCCAGCCCATGCCGATCATCATCGGCAGCATCAGCGCCATGTTGATGGTGTTGATGCCGAGCGCATGTGCCGGCGCGATGCCGTCGGCAAGCTGTAGCCAGCTCACGATGTAGACGAACAGCAGGTAGAAGCCGACCGCGTTGAAGGCGGCGAGGCCGGCCAGGCGCGCCAGCAGGCGGCCATGGCTGCGGAAGGTCTCGACCAGCGGTGAGTGTCCGCCGTGGCCGAGAGGCGAGGCCTCGACGACATGCCGGCGCAGGAAGAATCCCGCCCCGCCGACCACCAGCCCGAGCAGGAAGGGAATGCGCCAGCCCCAGCGTTCCAGGGTGGCCTGGGGCATCAGTTCGGCCAGGATCGCACCGGTCGCCGAGCCGAGAAGGATGCCGCCGATCGCCCCGCAGCACGCCACGGCCCCGACCGCGCCCCGCCGATCGGCAGGCGCGCGTTCGACCATGAAGACCACGGAGGTGGTGTATTCGCCACCGACCGAAAGGCCCTGGATCATGCGCAGCGCGGTGAGCGCGATCGGTGCCAACAGGCCCAGCGTATCGTAGCCCGGCAACACGCCTACCAGAAAGGTCGGGATCGCCATGGCCGCCACCGAGAAGGTGAGCGCCGCGCGCCGGCCCAGGCGGTCGCCGATATGGCCGACGATCGCACCGCCCACGGGGCGCATGATGTAGCCCACGGCGAAAATACCGAATGCCGCCAGGACCTGCGCCACCGGATCTTCCTTGGGAAAGAAGGCGCGGCCGATCGAGGCGGCGAAATAACCGTAGACCGCGAAGTCATACCATTCGAGGACATTGCCGATGGCGCCGGCAGCGATGATCCGGCGGGTGCTGCTGTCGGCCATGCTCAATCGGGGAGCTTCACGGTCTCGAGCGGCGTGCGGCCGCGGATCATGTCGGCGGCCTTTTCGGCGATCATCAGCACCGAGGCATTGAGATTGGCCGACGGCATGGTCGGCATGATCGAGGCGTCCACCACCCGCAGCGCCTCCATTCCGCGCACCCGGAGCTGGTCATCGACCACCGATGTCGGATCGCTCTCGGGCCCCATGCGGCAGGTGCCCATGAGATGGAAGGTCGTGGTGCCGCGCTGCTTGGCAGCGGTCATCAGGTCCTCGTCGCTCACCTTTTCCGATCCGGGGAACTCCTCGCGCTCGTAGTATTTCTGCAAGGGCTGCGAGGAGATCAGCCTGCGCGCGATCTTCATGCCGGCCAGCAGCACCCGACGGTCGCTTTCGGCAGCGAGGTAATTCGGTTGGATGACCGGTGCGGCGAACGGATCCGCGGACTTGGCGCGCACGTAGCCGATGCTGTCCGGCCGCTGCTGCCAGGAGGCGATGGTCATCCCGGGGAAGTCGTCGAGGGTCGACTGCACGCCTTCCTTGTAGCTCGCCGGCGTGAAAGTGAACTGCAGGTCGTAATTATCGATGTTGGGATCGGACTTCCAGAAGACGTAGATCAGCGTCGGGTTGAGCGCGAGGATGCCCTTGCGCGTCAGCGCATATTTCAGCACCTCGCCGACCAGACGCAGCCCCTTGGATTTCTCGTTGATCGTCTCGGCGTTCTTTACCCGGGCGACGAAGCGCGGCGCATAGTGGTCGCGCAGATTCTCGCCGACGCCGGCCAGTTCGTGCCTGACCTCGATGCCGAGCGACTTCAGGAGCGGTGCCGGGCCGATGCCCGAGACCTGCAGCAACTGAGGCGAGTTCACCGCGCCGCCGCACAGGATGACCTCCTTCGTCGCGCGCACCTCAACGGGTGCCCCCCCTCGCCCGCCCTTGAGGTAGCGCACGCCGACCGCACGCTTGCCTTCGAGTACGAGGTTCGTGACATGCGCGTTGGTTCGCACGGTGAGGTTGCCGCGGCCCATCGCCGGATGCAGGTAGCCGCGCGCGGCACTGACGCGCCGGCCGTTGCGGATGATGCGCTGGACGTAACTCACGCCCGCCTGCTGCGTGCCGTTGTAGTCCTTGTTGCGAGGGATCCCCATCTGGACGGCGCCCTCGATGAAAGCCTCGCACAGGGGATCGCGCCATTCGAGGTCGGTGATCGGCAGGTTGCCCTCGGAACCGCGGAAGGTCGGATCGGTCGAGGCCGGATCCGTCGCCATGCGGTTCTCGCTGCGGCGGAAGTACGGCAGCACGTCGCGATAGCCCCAGCCGAGATTGCCGCGCTGCGCCCAGCCGTCGAAGTCGGCGCGCTGGCCGCGATTGTAGATGTGTCCGTTGATCGAACTCGAGCCGCCCAGGGTCTTGCCGCGCGGTGCGGCGATGCGGCGCCCGCCGGTCCACTCGCTGGCTTCGGACGTGTAGAGCCAGTTCACCCGCGGATTGACCAGGGTGTACATGAAGCCGGCCGGGATATGGATGAAGGGATGCCAGTCGCTCGGGCCGGCCTCCAGAACGCACACGCTGGTCTTGCCGTCTTCGCTCAACCGGTTCGCCAGAACACTGCCCGCCGACCCGGCACCGACGATCACGTAATCGAAACTGTCCACGCGCTCTTCCCCCGCTTCCGGTTGGCTTTAGCGCGGATGGGGCAAGAGCGGCAACGCTCGGGAATGAATGGCGGAGGGGATGGGATTCGAACCCACGATACGGGTTATCCCCGTATAACGGTTTAGCAAACCGCCGCCTTCGGCCACTCGGCCACCCCTCCGCAGCCCGTTAAAGCCCCGGCGACCAAAATCCACGGCGGATGCGCGGCGGTTCTAGCGACGGGTCGCGTGGGTGTCAAACAACCCATCGGGCCCCGGAGCGATTTTGCCCGTAATTTCAGGCATTTGTACCATCGGCTCGATCTGTGCGACGGTGCGCCCATGACTTCCCAAAGCGTCAGTTCGATCGACATGCTGAAGCGCCTGGTGGCGTTCGACACCACCTCGCGCAATTCCAATCTCGACCTCATCAAGTACATCCAAGGCTATCTCGACGAGCACAAGGTGCCGAGTACCCTGGTGCCCAATGCCGAGGGCACTAAGGCCAATCTGTTCGCCACGATCGGGCCTGACACCGAAGGCGGCATCGTGCTGTCGGGCCATACCGACGTGGTCCCGGTCGACGGCCAGCCCTGGGATACCGATCCGTGGACCCTGACCGACAAGGGCGACGGCAATCTCTACGGTCGCGGCACCTGCGACATGAAGGGCTTCATCGCCG
>CAYZQZ010000018.1:0-13568 GCA_964480235.1 uncultured Reyranella sp.
AAGGCCCATCCCGAGACAACCAGGCCCGGCTACTGCATCGTCATTCCGCCCCCCAACGTGACCGGCAGCCTGCACATGGGCCATGCCCTGGACAACACGCTGCAGGACATCCTCATTCGCTGGCGGCGCATGAAGGGCGACGATGTGCTGTGGCAGCCCGGCACCGACCATGCCGGCATCGCCACGCAGATGGTGGTCGTGCGCAATCTCGAGGCGGAAGGCGTCGGGCTCGCGGTCGAGGGCGCCAAACCAGATGGCAACCGCAAGCTCCTGAATCGCGAGCAGTTCCTCGAGAAGGTCTGGGAGTGGAAGGCCTATTCGGGCGGTACCATCACCGGCCAGCTGCGCCGGCTCGGTGCTTCGTGCGACTGGAGCCGCGAGCGCTTCACCATGGACGAGGGCCTGTCGAAGGCCGTGCTCAAGGTGTTCGTCGAACTCTATCGGCAGGGCCTCATCTACAAGGACAACCGGCTGGTCAATTGGGATCCCAAGATGCTGACGGCGATCTCCGACCTGGAAGTCGAATCGCGCGAGGTGAAGGGCAACCTCTGGTATTTCAAGTACCCGATCGAGGGCAGCGACGAGCACATCGTCGTCGCCACGACGCGTCCTGAAACCATGCTGGGAGACACCGGCGTGGCGGTGCATCCCGACGATCCGAAGTGGAAGCACCTGATCGGCAAGCATGCCGTGCTGCCGCTGGTGGGCCGCCGCATTCCGATCGTCGGTGACGAGTATTCCGATCCGGAAAAAGGCTCTGGCGCCGTGAAGATCACGCCCGCCCACGACTTCAACGATTTCGAGGTCGGCCGCCGGCACAAGCTCGAGGCGATCTCGATCTTCGACAAGTTCGCCTGCCTGACCGACGTGGTGCCCGAGAAGTACCGCGGCATGGAGCGCTTCGCAGCGCGCAAGGTAGTGGTCGCCGACATGGAGGCGGCCGGCTTGCTCGAGAAGGTCGAGCCGCACAGCCATTCGGTGCCCTATGGCGACCGCGGCGGCGTGCCGCTTGAACCGTTCCTGACGGAACAGTGGTACGCCGACGCAAAGAAACTCGCAGAGAAGCCGATCGCGGCGGCTCGCGACGGTCGCGTGAACTTCGTGCCCGAGCGCGGACGTGAGGATTTCTTCCGCTGGATGGAGAACATCCAGCCCTGGTGCATCTCGCGTCAGCTCTGGTGGGGCCACCAGATCCCGGCGTGGTACGGCCCGGACCGCAAGGTCTTCGTGGCGATGTCGGAGGACGAGGCGAACGCGGAAGCAACCAGGCACTACGGCAAGGAAGTGGCGCTGGAACGCGATCCGGACGTGCTCGACACCTGGTTCAGTTCGGCACTTTGGCCGTTCTCGACCCTGGGCTGGCCCGACCAGACAACCGCGCTCGCCAAGTACTACCCGACCAGCACATTGGTCACCGGCTGGGACATCCTGTTCTTCTGGGTTGCCCGGATGATGATGATGGGCATGCACTTCATGGCCGATGTGCCGTTTCGCACCGTCTACCTGCACGGGCTGGTGACGGACGAGAAGGGCCAGAAGATGTCGAAGTCCAAGGGCAACGCCATGGACCCGCTGGAGCTGATCGACAAATACGGCGCCGATGCTCTGCGTTTCACCATGGCGTCACTGGCCGCCAACAACGCCGGACGCCTCCGGCTCTCGCCGGCGCGCGTCGAAGGCTCGCGCAACTTCGCGACCAAATTCTGGAATGCCACGCGCTTTGCCGAAATGAACGGCGCAGCCCTGCCGAAGGGTTTTGACCCTGGGACGGTCGAGTTGCCCGTCAACAAGTGGATGCTGGGCGAGCTCGCGCGTGCCAATGCTGCCGTCGACAAGGCATTGTCCGAATTTCGCCTGAACGAGGCGGCCGGCGCGCTCTACGAGTTCGTCTGGGGCATCGTCTGCGACTGGTACGTCGAGCTCACCAAGCCGATCCTGCAGGGGCCGGATGGAGCGGAAAAGGACGAGACGCGCGCAGTGACCGCGTGGGTGCTGCGGGAAACCGCCAAACTGCTACATCCGGTGATGCCGTTCATCACCGAGGAGATCTGGGACAAGACCGGCCATCGCGCCGAGCATGGCGCGCTGATCGGCCAGCCCTGGCCCAAGGCGCCGGCAACCGATGCGGCATCGGACAGCGAGATGGGTTGGCTGGTGAAGCTGATCTCCGACATCCGCTCCGCCCGCTCGGAGTTGAACGTGCCAGCGGGCGCGAAATTGAAGCTCATGGTCGTGGGGGGCGATGTTACGACGCAGCAGCGTCTCAAGACACACGAAGCTGCGATCGAGAGGCTGGCGCGCATCGACGGCATCGAAGCGGCGCCGGTGGCCCCCAAGGGCGCGCTGCAGATCGTGGTCGGCGAAGCGACCTACGCACTGCCCGTCGGCGACGTGATCGATCTGGCGGCGGAGAGCGCCCGGCTCACCAAGGAGATCAGGAAGCTCGCCGACGAAATCGGAAAGATCGACGCCAAGCTCGGCAATGCCAACTTCATGTCGCGGGCGCCCGAAGACGTCGTCGAGGAGCAGCGCGAACGCCGCCGGCAGGCGGAACAGACCCGTCAGAGGCTCATCGTGGCTCTCAAGAGCCTCGGCGGCTGATCCGGCCGGAAAGGACTCAGCCTATCGCCTGATCTGGCGGTCGAGGTACCTTGCCAGGCCCTTGCCATAGGGCGGGCGCAACATGCGCAACGGGCCGAGGTCTTTCTTGACTTGATGAAAAACAGACTTGCGATGGCTGAACTCGCAGAACCCATCGTGCCCGTGATAGGCGCCCATGCCTGCGGGACCGATGCCGCCGAACGGTAGGTTTTCCTGGGCGACATGCATGATGACGTCATTCACGGTCGCGCCGCCTGAAATCGTGCGGTCGAGCAGGCGGTCGCGCTCGGCGGCGTCCGTCCCGAAGTAGTAGAGGCCGAGTGGCCGGGGGCGGGCGTTGATGTAGTCAATGACGTCCTCCAGGGACCGGTAGCCCTTGATCGGCAGGATTGGCCCGAAGATCTCGTCCTGCATGACCTTCATGTCGTCGGTGGGATCGAGTACGAGCGTGGGCGCGATAAGGCGGTGGGGCTGCTGCCGCAGATCATCGTCGGCCGGGTTTATTTCCACGATTTTGGCGCCTTTGTCCCGGGCATCGTCGAGATAGCCCCTGAGGCGCGAGAAGTGGCGGTCGGATACGATCGCCGTGTAGTCCGGATTGTCACGGATGGTTGGGAACATCTTGCGGACCGATGCCTTTGCTTGTTCGCCAAAGGCGCCAACTTGCTCCTGTGGCGCCAGCACGTAGTCCGGCGCAAGACAGATCTGTCCGGCGTTCAACGTCTTGCCGCCCATGATTCTTGCGGCTGCCACCGAGAGATCGGCAGAACGCCCCAAAACGACAGGGCTCTTGCCGCCGAGTTCGAGCGTCACCGGCACCAGGTTCTCGGCCGCCGCGCGCATGACGTGGCGGGCGATTGAAGTGGCGCCGGTGAAGAGCAGATGGTCGAACGGCAGGCCGGCAAACGCCTCGCCGACTTCGGTTCCGCCGGTAGCGACTGCGATTTCTTCCTCCGGAAAATTCTCGCCCAGCAGCGTCTTGATCAAGTCCGATGTGGCCGGCGTCGTCTCCGAGGGCTTGATCATTGCCCGGTTGCCGGCGGCAAGAACGCCCGCCAGGGGTGCGAAGGTGAGATTGATCGGGAAGTTCCACGGGCTGATCACGCCGACAATGCCCTTGGGCTGATAACGGATCTCGGCTTTGGCGCCGAGCCAGCCGAGAATCCGGGGCGTCGTGTGGCGCCGCTCGGTGCGCATCCATCGCGCGACATGGTCTCTTGCGTGCTTCAACGGCCCGATGGAACTCGCGATATCGGCGAACGACGTGACGTACGGCGAACGCGCCCCGAAATCCGCAGCAAGGGCCGCCTCGATCCTCGCCCGCGCGCCGACGAGCATGCCGATGCAACGACTGAGCCTCTCGACCCGGATTTCCGCCGCAGGCGGACCGTCCCGTAGCTGCGCGGCGCGCTGTTTGGCCAGCAGCGCGCGGAGCGTGGCGCCAATGGCGGCATTGGTATCGGCTGCGGAAGAGGACACTGGCGGTCTCCGAGGACAGTTCGGCGGCAGTATCGAGGGGCCCGCTGGCTTGGGCGAGTCCTTACCGCGGCCGAGAAGCTCGCGTTTGGATCTGTTGCGAGAAAATACGTGTCACCGGCAGGCACGACCGCGAACTGAAAGCTCGGGTCGCCAACCTCTCATGTTTGGCGACCTGCCTTCGCTGTTCTGAGCACCAAGGCTGTCGTCAGAGCGTCTTGGGGAAAAGCCCCTGGCTCAATTTGTCCGCGGAGCGCTGCCGGGCACGATCCCCAGCTCCCGGGCCTTGATCTGGAGGGCCAGCACCTTTGAGAAAATGCGGCATTGGGCGAGGCCGCCGGCAAGGAACCACAGGCCGGGCTGTCCGGTCGGGCGCCACATGCCTGCAAGTTCGCCTTCCGCGTCGAATCCCCATACCGGTCCGGCGCGCTCGGCGATGGCGTCGCCGAGGACGCGACGGGCCGCTTCCTTCTGGCCTTCGTAGCCGGTTGCCAGCACGATCAGGTCTGCCGGCCGCACTGTGCCATCCTTCAGGCGCGCGCCTTCGGTGCAGAACTTTTCGATATCGGAAAACTGTATCATGCCGACCCGGCCGTCGACGATCATCTGGGAACAGCCGGCGTCGAAGTAGTAACCCCCGCCGCGGTTGCCGTACATGATCTGCCAGCCGGTGCCGTCGGGCCCCGACGTCAGTTTGAAGCCGCGCTTGCGCAGGCCGTCCAGCAGGACCTTGTCGGCCTCGGCGTTCTTCTTGGTGATCTGCTGATGCGAGCGGCTGTAGATCGGGTAGGGGACCGACGTGGCGATCAAGTCGCAATCCTCGAACGATATGTCTTCATCGTAGAGCGCGTAGGGCGCCTGCGCCTCCTTGAGGCTGACCACGAGCGTCGGACGGTTCTGTATGATCGAGACCTCCGCCGCGCCCGACACCGCCAGATCCTGGGCGACATCGTGGCCGGACGTGCCGGTGCCGAGCACCAGGGCGCGCTTGCCCTTCCAGTCGAGGCCGCTGCCGTAGTCACCCGAGTGCCGCACCGTGCCGCGGAAATCCTTGAGGCCGGGCAAGTCGGGCCATTTCGGGATCGTGCTGACCCCGTTGCAAAACACGACGTGGCGCGGGTGCATGACGCGTTCGCTGCCGTCGGGCCGCTTGAGCGTGACGGTCCATCGCTGCTTCGCATCGTCATAGGTCGCGGACGTGAGTTCGGTTCCGGTCCAGACGTTGAGTTCCAGCGCCTCGGCGTAGATCTCGAACCAGTTGGCCAGCATGTCCTTCGGAATGAAGACCGGCCAGGACCGCGGGAAGGGCATGTAGGGAAAGTGGTTCACCCGCGTCTCGTTGTGCAGGGTGAGTGCGTGATAGCGGCGGCGCCAGGAATCGCCCAGCCGCTGCTCCCGGTCGATGGCGAGCGTATCGACCCCGAGCATGGAAAGGCGCGCGGCGGTCATCAAGCCGGCCTGCGCGGCGCCGACCACCAGCACCGCCGGATCTCGATCGGCGTAGGCGGCGGCGGCCTTCCGCCGGTCGGCCCAGTTCTCGCCCCCGAAGTTCCGCTTCCAGTCGACGTTCTGCCAGCGCCGGCCATTGGCCGGATCCTCGTGGCCCCGAATCTCGTCGAGCGAGGTCATCAGCGTCCAAGCCCGTGCCTGACCGCCTTCCGAGACGAGACGCACGACGCCATTGCATGGCCCGACGCCGGTTTCGAAAGTGAAGATGGCCTCGATCGCCGGCGTGCCGGCGCGCGTCACGGCGCGCGGCGGCGTGCGGCCGGCGGCCAGGTGCAGATTTCGCGGCGCCACCTTGTCCAACGCCGAAGCGAGGCGCCGGGCGATCGCTGCGGCGCCGGACGTCGTGTGCAGGTCCCAGGTGAAGGCAAGGATGTCGCGCCAGTGGCATTCGTCGGCGAAAAGGGCGGCGAGCCTGCTCTCGTCGCGGGAAGCCAGTGCCGCGGCGAGACCATTGAGCCAATGCTCCGTCGTCGCCTTTGCCGATACGTTCGTCGAGATGCCGTCCATGGCGCCGTTTCCTCCGGAGCTTGGCGTGAGTCGAGCACGCCGGCGTTTCGCCTGCCATCCATTCCAGTATCAATCGATTCTAGACGCGTCTCCTCTGACGTCCACAAGGGCGCACCGGGTGCGGCGTTAGGGCAGCGCTGGTGGCTCGCAGGACGAAAGGTAACGGCGTGAGGTCGCCTGCTGTCTCAGGACGCCTTGCGCAAGTCCGGTACGTAGGGTCGCGATGCGAAGTGCTCCTGGTTGTCGCCGCGTGCAAATCGCAGCCCGGCGCGGCGCAGCGCCCCGTCATCGACGACGTCGAGCGGGACGTAGTACCGGTCGTCGCCTTTGATGAACGTGTCGTTGTCGGTGCGGTTGTAGCAGATCAGCAGCGTCCAACGACGGTTGGCGGAGCGGTTGGCGTCGGAGCGGTGGATGGCGTTGCAGTGGAAGATCAGCGCATCGCCTGGCGCCAGTTCGCAATACTCGACCGGACACTTCTCGAGGATGTGCGGCATGCGCCCGGGGTCGACCTCGTTCTGGGTCGGCGACAGCGGCGTGTGATCGATACGGCCCAGGCGATGCGAACCCGATGCGATCTGCAGGCAGCCGTTTTCCTTCGTGGTGTGGTCCAGTGCGATCATCACCGACAACAGGTCCGGGCGCAGACATCCGTTGTAGTACCAGTAGCCGTAATCCTGGTGCCATTCCCAGGCGCCGCCGACCTCCGGCTCCTTGGCCGTCAGTTTGGACTGGAAATGATAGACCGGACCGCCGAGCAGGGCGGCCGAAGTGTCAACCATCCGCCGGCAGCGCGCGGCGAGGCCATTGATCGAATCGCCGGCACGATTCCAGAGCGCGATGCGGGTGGCGCGGCCTTCGCCGTCCCGCCGATCGAGGATCGAGTCGCGCACTGCCGGATCCTGTTCCATCGCGTCGGTCAGCAGCCTCACCTCGTCCGGCGCAAAAAGGCCGCGCGCGTACGTGAAGCCCTTTTGCGCAAATTCGGCCGTCTGCGCCGGAGTGAGGACGTTGGGCATTTGCGTTTCCCCTGAAGTACTGATTGCAGGATAGCACGCCATGAACCCGCCATTTTATTGCAGTGGAACGGCAATATTAAATGACGGATAGAGGCCAACCGTGCCCTTCACAAAGCGAACGACGGACATGAGCGCAAAATCAACCCCGACGACGGTGACTCGCCGCACCATCCTCCAAGGCGCGGCCGCCTCGGCGCTGCTTCCGGCTGTCCTCGGCACGGCACAGGCCCAGTCCCGGCCCACAGCTCCCGCAGTGGGAAGGCCTCAAGGCAACCTGAACATCCTGTTCGTCTTCACCGACCAGGAGCGCTATCACGCGCGCTGGCCTGCGGGCCTGTCCTTGCCCGGTCACGAGCGCCTGCAGAATCGAGGCGTAACGTTCACCAATCACCAGTGTCCGGCGACGATGTGCACCTCGTCACGCTCGGTGATGCTGACCGGCCTGCAGACGCCGGACAACGGCATGTTCGAGAATCTCGACGTGCCGTGGATGCGCGACCTGCCGACGAAGACCCCGACGACCGGGCAAATGCTGCGCAAGGCGGGCTACTACACGGCCTACAAGGGCAAGTGGCACCTCAGCCGCGAGACCGACACGAAGTCGATCGAGAAATTCATGACTCCGGAAATGGAGAGGTACGGCTTCGCGGACAACTTCTCGCCGGGTGATCTGATTGGCCACACCTTGGGAGGCTACAGCTTCGACCACATCACGGCGGGCAGTGCCATCAACTGGCTGCGCACCAGGGGGCGGCCGTTGTCGGACGACGGCAAGCCGTGGTGCGTGTATGTGAGCTTCGTCAATCCGCACGACGTGATGTACTTCAACACCGATGCGCCGGGTGAAAACGTTCAGGACACCGGCAAGTTGCGCCTTCATGCGGCGCGGGCGCCGGAGCACGTGCTCTACAAGGCGACGTGGGACGTGCCGGTGCCGTCCAGTCTTCGCCAGCCCCTGGATGCCCAGGGCAGGCCGCGGGCACATCGCGAGTTCGACCGCATCTGGGATTACATCCTGGGCAACGTGCCGCTCGAGGATGCGCGCTGGAAGCGCTTCAACGATTATTACATCAACTGCATTCGCAACGTGGACCGCTCGCTGGAAGCGCTGCTGGCCGAGTTGGACGCACTGGGGCTGGCCGAAAAGACGATCATCGTCTTTACCGCCGATCACGGCGAGATGGCCGGCGCGCATGGACTGCGCGGCAAGGGGCCGTTCGCCTACCAGGAGACGAATCATCTGCCGCTATTCGTCGTGCATCCCGATGTGAAGGGCGGACAGCAATGCAAGGCTCTTTCCAGCCACATCGACCTTGCGCCGACTCTGCTGTCGATGGCAGGCGCGAGTCCCGACCGCGTGGCTGAACTGGCCGGTCGCACTCTGCCGGGGCGCGATCTGTCGTCCGTGCTTTCGAGTCCGGGCAGCCAGACCATCGACGCGGCAAGACCCGCGACGTTGTTCACCTACAGTGGCCTCGCGAGCAACGACTCGGGAGTCTTCGACTTTGCTGCGAAGGCGGTCATGGCCGGCAAGGATCCGAAGGAAGAGGCCAAGCGCCAGGGCTTCAAGCCCGACCTCCGCAAGCGCGGACATGTCAGGTCGGCATTCGACGGCCGCTACCGTTTCACGCGGTACTTTTCGCCGCTCGATCACAACAGCCCCGGGACGCTGGACGAGCTGTTCAAATGGAACGACGTCGAACTCTACGACCTCTCGCGCGACCCGGCAGAAATGAACAATCTGGCGCTCGATCGGGTGGCCAACACCCAGGCGATCATGGCCATGAACGGCAAGCTGGAAGAGTTGATCAAGGTCGAGATCGGCAAGGATGACGGTCGCGAATTGCCCGATATCCCGGGCATCGACTGGGGTGTCGACAAGATCGATCTCTAGGCGGCCCTATCGTCCCGTGCCGGACCACGCGGGATGGCAAGCCGAGCGGCCTTCACGGTCCAGTCCGATCCGGGAAAAGATGATACCGTCGACATCGGTGACGACGGGGAAGCGGGGACGATTGCATGGCAAAGACCACTAAAGCGGGGCAGGCGGATATCGTGTCCCCGCTGCCGCAAATCCAGCCTGGCAAATATGCCGACGGCATGCCGCTGGACGAACTCCGCTATCTCGAATGCAAGATCATCCTGAAGCCGAACCACTTCACGTCGCGGTCGAGTCTTTTCGACTTTGGCAAGCTGCTCAAGCGGCCGGCCAGGGACAATGGCATTTCATTTCAGACGGGGGACTATGCCGGACAACCGCTCAAGATCCGCGAAGTCCTGTTCATGGATACCGCCGATTTCCGGCTCTACAACAATGCTTTCATTCTGAGGCGAAGGATTCCCTACCGCGACGGCTTCCCCGACGGCGATCCTGAGATCGTGTTCAAGTACCGGCACCCCGACCTGCAGAAGGCTGCGGAGATGGATGTGCGTCCCAACATCCAGGCCGACTACCGGATCAAGTTCAAGGCGGAAGCCCTGCCGCTCAAGGACGGCCTGGGGGGGGGGTATTCGCATGCTCTATTCTCACAACGTCCAGTTCGCCATGCACTCGGCGGCCGAGGGGGATCATACATCTCTCGAATGGCTGGTCGGCGTGCTTCCGGCGCTGCGGGCAGTCAATCGCGCGCCGGGCGAGCATGTCGAACTGGTCAATGGCACGATCGTCGAGGAGGTCCTCCAGGATATCGGTGAACTGGATTTCGGCAACGGCTTCCGCCCGGTGGTCAATGTCGCGCTGTGGCGAACCCGCGGCGAGCACCGGCCGCTGGTCGGCGAGTTCGCCTTCCAGATCAAGTTCAAGCGCCGCGAGGATCTCAATCAGTTGAATCTCGAACGCGGACGGGCCTTCTTCAAGCAGTTGCAGCTCGAAGCGCGGGACTGGATGCAGCTTGGCGCGACCAAGACCGGCATCGTCTATCATCTCAAGGGCAACCCGCCGAACGCCCACGAGTGAGCCAGGCATGATTGCCGTTCTTCCTCGCGACCTCACCGGCGTCAGGTTCGCGCTAAACGTCTTCATCGCCGCGACGATCGTGTGGTACGCGCTCGAACGGATTGCCGATGCCAACGCCATCTGGGCGATCGCATCGATGGTTGCAGCCTCCGACCCCCGGGTGGAGGAGGCAGCGCGCCTGTTCCGGGCGCGGATGATCAACGTGCTGGTGGGGTGCGCCATCGGATTCGTCGTTCTCGCGGTGGGACACCCCAGCCACTGGAAGGTGCCGGTGGCGCTCAGCCTGGCGGTGCTGGCATCGACCTATCTCGTCAAGATCCAGACGATGTGGCGGCAGGCGCCGATCACTGCCGCAATCGTCATCGCGGGTGGGCTGTCCGCCCAATCGAAGCTGACCGGCATGGAGCACGGCCTGCACAAGGTGGCGGAGGTGATCTTCGGCTGCCTTGTCGGCTGGGCGGTCAGCGTCGCCATGGCCTGGATCTGGCCGATCGGGCAAGCCGGAGAAGGCTCGAAGTCGTGATGTGAACGCCGGGGCGTCAACCCGGCGTGAAAACGTTCCTGCCGTCCCTCGGGCCGACCGTGACCTTCCGGCCAAGCTGTTCGCGGGTCACCATGTCGTTCAGCAGGCGCGGATCGTCGCCCGCCATGGCGATGAAGCGGTCGCCGGACTCGTCCAGGCGGCCGATGATATAGGCCTTCTCCGGCGCATCCTTGCCGTAGGTAACGCAGTAGGTCTCGATCGTGCCGCTGCCCGCGGGTTGCGGATTGACCCGACGGCGCGGCCGTCGATCCAACTCGGCCTGCAGCCGCTTGGGATCTTCGCGGCGCCACGGGCCGTCGGTCGGCTCGGTCGAATAGAGGCCGGCCGAATGCTTGGTCAGGTACATGCCGTTGGCGGTGACCAGGCCGAACGAGCCGGGACGGGCGCGCACCACGTTCATCATCTCGGCGATCGAATGAGTGACGTAGTTGTTTCCGGGGCCGCCGAAGAAAGGCAGGCCGCCGGTGACGCTGATCGGACGTGGATCGTCGTCCGAAAGACCGAGCTCCTTCATGGCCACTTCGACCGCGGAGGGGAAGCAGCTGTAGAGGTCGAACGCGTCGACGTCGTCGAGCCTGCGGCCGGCCATGTCGAGCGCTACCCGCGTACACCCCTTGATTGCGGGCGAAGCGTCGAGCGCCTCGCGCTCGGAGACTACCCAGGTATCGGTGCCGTCGGCGCAGCCGTGCAGGAAAACCCAGCGATCCTGAGGAATGCCCCATTCGCGCGCCTTTTGGACGGAGGTCAGAAGGACAGCGGCGGCCTGGTCGATAATGGCATTGGCGTTCATCAGTCGAGGGTAGGGAAAGCAGATCCAGCGATTGTCGTCGGAGATGGTCGAGAGGTCGTGGGCGCTGTAACCCAGTCGGCGGGTTGCCAGGGGATTGTCCTTGGCGACCTTCGCAAGCCGCTCGAACAGCCGGCCCATTGTCGCCATATGCTCTGGAACATCGCGATGGCGCCCGCCACGGATCGCGTTCTCGATTAGCGGATAAAAATGGATGGCCGCACGCAACTCATGCCGGGCTTCCTCTTCAGAGAAGCCGAAGCGACTGTCGCCGATGCGTGCCGGCTCACCGCCGCCGGGATCTTCGTTCCAGTCGAGCTTCAGGCCTGCCTTGCGCGCATTCTGTGTCGAGCGCAGCAGCTCGGCGCCGCAGATCAGCGCCAGTTCGGTCTCGCCGCGCGCGATCTCCTCGGCGAAGCGATTGACCATGTACTGGGGCATGTTGCCCCCGGAATGGGCGTAGAGCGCCTGGCGCGGATGGGCGTGCAGGCGATTGGCGACGCTGATCGGCGGGTTGACCGAACGCCCGAACGGCGAGGCGAAACGCGGACTGATGTCGGAAAAGAACTCCATCACCACGATGGCGTCGATCTGGTGCCCCAGAGCGTGGCCGCCGATGGCTGCGCGCGTGTCCTCGAGCGCGAGGTTGGCGGCTTCGGTGCAGAACGCGACCCGGCTGCGGTCGCTGCTGGGCTGGCTCGTCGTATCGGTGATCTGGCCGCAACCGACCAGGATGGGCGTACGCGGATGCATTACTTGATCAAGTCCTCGATGTGCTCGGCGGCGAGGCCGGCCTCCTTAAGGACGCTTTCGGTATGCTCGCCGAGCTTTGCCACCTTTGGGCCGCTTTGCAATGGAGAGCCGGAGAAGCGGAAGGGCGGCGCGGGCGACTTGTACTTTCCGGCGCTGTCCTCGATGTCGCAAAGCGAGCCGCGATGGGCGACCTGAGGGTCCTGCAGCGCCTCGGTCACCGTGAGGTAGGGCGAGCAGGGCACGCCGTGCTTCTCGAGGGCGGCGACGCACTCTTTCACGGTGAGTTTCCTGGACCAGCTCTCGAACTCGTCGACGAACTTGTCCCAGTTCATGCGACGGTCGGCATATTTTTCGAATCGCGGGTCGGTCAGCCAGTCGCGACGTCCGGCGGCCGTGGCCATGTCCTGAAAGGTCTTCTCGCTGGCCGTCGCGAGCATCACGTAGCCGTCCTTGGCCTCGACCGGCCCGTACATCGGGCGCGACGGCATCTCGAAGTCGAAAAAGGCACGGTTGACCTCGCCCAGCAGCATGCCGACCAGGCTTTCGAACATCGAGACGTCGACCATCTGGCCTTTGCCGGTGACATGACGTTGATGCAGGGCCGCGAGAATGCCGCCCAGCGCATAGGCGCCCGCGGCGTAGTCGGCGACGAAGATGCCGCAATTGTCCGGCCGCTCGCGCCCCTGCTGGTAATAGAGATGCGCGCGGTCATAGCCTGTCGAGGCGTGGATGACCGGCGCATAGGCCGGGCGGCCGGCGGCGGGACCGCTCTGGCCGTAGCCGGAGATGGCGCCGTAGATCAGCTTCGGATTGATCTTGGCGAGTTCCGGGTAATCGAGGCCGAGCCGCTTCATGACGCCGGGGCGGTAGTTCTCCAGAACGATGTCGACCGTCTTCACCAGGGCCTTCACGGCGGCGATGGCTTCGGGCTTTTTCAGATCGAGCACGATGCTGCGCTTGCCGGCATTGAGCTGGCCGAACATCGTGCCCTGGCCATCGCGCTGGACCGGGCGGCTGCGCATCAGATCGCCCTCGGGCGATTCGATTTTGATGACGTCGGCGCCCATGTCCGCCATCAGCCGGCTGCAGTGGGGGCCGGCGATGGTGGTCGAGAAATCGAGGACGCGCACACCGGCCAGCGGCCGGGTCTTTCCATCAGTCATGAGTTCACCGGCCTATGAGAATCAGAACGACGCCGCCCACGACCGCGACACTGCCGAGCCATTCGCCGGCAGACGGGCGCTCCTTGAGGACCCAGTGGGAGGCAATGAAAGTGAAGACCAGTTCGATCTGGCCGACCGCGCGAACCAGCGCGGCATTTTCGAGCGTCATGGCGAGAGCCCAGCCGGCAGAGCCCAGCACGCTGAAGATGCCGACCCAGATCGACGAGCGCCAATTGACCCAGACCTTGCCGAG
>CAYZQZ010000018.1:13668-21763 GCA_964480235.1 uncultured Reyranella sp.
CGCTGAAGATGCCGACCCAGATCGACGAGCGCCAATTGACCCAGACCTTGCCGAGTTGGGGGCGGTCGCGGCGGGACAGATAGAGGGCCATCAGAACGATCTGAATGGTGTTCATGGTCGCCAGCGCCGTGATGCCCTTGATCAGGAAGTCGCCACTGGGCAGCTGCTTGGACGCTTCGCGAATGCCGCCGGCCGCCAGCGCGAAGACCACACCGGAGAGAATGCCGTAGAGCGCGCCCTTGTGCGTCAGGTCGGCCAGAACGCCGCGGACGTCCGAGAACTTGCCGCGCACGCTCAGGATGGCGACCCCGCCCAGGCAAACGAGGATGCCTGCCCAGGCCAGCGCATGTAGCGGCTCATGGCCGATGAACGTCGCGAACAGCGCAACGAACACGGTCTCGGTTTTGGAGTACACCGTGCCGACGGCATAGTTGCGCAGCGAGAACGAATGAATCATGAGCGAGGTCGCGACGATCTGCGCGATGCCCGCAACCGTGATCCAGCTGAGGAACCCAACGGTAAGGGTGGGGATGGTCCGGCCGGTGCCCCACACCAGGAACGCGAGAGCGCTCAGCGCGAGCGGCGCGCCATAGAGGTAGCGGACGAAGTTGGCGCCATCGACGCTCAATACGCCACGAATCTTCTGCTGCATCGTCGTGCGGATGTTCTGAAACAGCGCGGCGGCGATGGTGATCGGTATCCAGAGCGGCACGTTCCCTCCTATTTGCAGTCTAGGGAATGGAATCGCGTGCGTCTGCTCCGGAAATTTCCGCGATGCAACTGATTGCATCGCTCACATCTGCGATAGCTCGGCCTGATTTGCTTGGGTGATAGCTAGGCGGCAGAGCTATATTGATCGCGCCGGCCTGTTTGCCGGCAGAACGACCGGAGTAAAGAGTGGCCCGCACCAAAGCTCGCAAAATGTTCCGAGGAGGCAGGGCCATCCCGCCGGGGCTCTACGACGCCGTGCAGACGGTCAGCCGGCCGGAGCTTCTAGTCAACAATTCAGATCGCGAGTTCAGCCGCCTCGTGCTCGGCCTCTTTACGTTGCGGAGCGTGCTGTTCCAGATCGGCGAGAAGAACGGCGCCTCGATCGGCCTCGGCGCCATCGAGCACATCTCCCTGATGATCCTGGTACGTGTATCGTCGGTCCAGGACATCGGCGTGCAGGAACTCGCCAACCTGCTGCGCCTGAGCGGCGCCTTCATGACTTCGACCGTTAACGGTCTGGTCGAGAAGGGCCTCGTAACGAAATCGCCCCATCCGGTGGACGGCCGCCGGATTTGCCTGCGGGCCACCGAGCGGGCCATCCATTTGCTGGCCGAACTCGGGCCCGTGCAACGGCAGGTCAACGATGTCGCCTTCGGATCGCTGAGCGCTGCCGAATTCCGGCAGCTTTGCGATCTGGTGCAGCGGCTTTTGGGGTCAGCCGAACAGGCGACGGCACTGCAGGAATATCTGTTGAAGAAACGCGACAAGGAATCTGCACGCCCCGAGCGCTCCGGGCGCCCGAGAGTAGCCTGACAAAGGCTCGATTCACGTGGAATGCACACGCAGTATTTGAAGGTCGTGGCAACGAAGATATTATCACGCGTGGTGTGAATAGAGCTGCCCAACCGGAATGGGCAGGGGGCTCGCTCAAGGCATGATCGTCAGCAGCGGTCAGCAATACGTCGTGTCGTCCGGCCAGACGATATTCGGCGATATCGCGGTCGGCGACGGCGCGACCATCGTGGTCGCGTTCGGCGGCGTGGCGAACAACGTCACGGTCAGCAGCGGCGCTTGGCTCGCCGTATCCTCCGGCGGGTCGGTTTCCGGGACGAGTCTGTCGGGCTTTGCGATCGAGTTCGTTTCTTCCGGAGCAACCGCTTCGGGAACGATCGCGAAGGGCGGCGGCCAGTCTATCGTCGGGCCAGGCGGCGTGGCGCAGGGTGCCACGATGCGGGGCGGTGGCGACCAGACGATCGGCAACGGGGGCCGAGCGAGCGGCACGACCCTGAGCAGCGGCGGCACGCAGTACATTTCGTCCGGCGGCCTCGCGTCGGGCACCGTCGTCAGCAACGCAGGTGAACTGAAGGTCGGGGGCGGCACCGTCATCGGCGCGACCATCGCAAGTGGTGGCCGCCGGAACGTGTCGTCGGGTGGGGTGGCCAGCAGCACGTTCGTGTCTTTTGGGGGCATTGAGTTCGTCTCCTCCGGCGGTACGGCGTCGGGCACGGTCGTGACCAGCGCCGGCGAGTCGATCGTGGGCCCCGGCGGCATGACCCTGAGCGCGGTCATGTCAGACGGTGCGATCCAGACGGTCGGCTGGGGTGGTGTGGCGAGCGGCACCAACCTGAAGGCGCACGGCCTCAGCTATGTGTCGGCCGGCGGCCAGATCGTCGGCGCGGTGATCAGCGGTTCGGGCTCGGGTTACATCTCTGGAACGGCGATCGGCACGACCCTGGCGGGCGGCTGGCAGGTGATCTCGTCGGGCGGATCGGCGAGCGCGACGCTGGTGCTGCAGGGCGGCTACGAGTTCGTGTCATCGGGCGGCACGGCGAGCGGCTCGGTGGTGTCGAGTGGCGGGCAGTTGATCGCAGGACCCGGCGGCACGGTGGTCGGTGCGACGCTGTTTCAGAATGCCGCGCTCACACTCGGGTCCGGTGCGACAGCCAGCGGCACGATCCTGAAGACTTTCGGCACGCTTTATGTGTCGGCCGGCGGCACGGCCTCAGGCTCGGTGATCAGCGGCTCGGGTTCCGGTTACATATCGGGCATCGCGATCGCGACGACCTTGGCCGGTGGCTGGCAGGTCATCTCGAACGGCGCCTTGGCCAGTAACACCGTCGTCCTGAGCGGCGGCTACGAGTTCGTGTCATCGGGCGGCACGGCCAGCGGCACGGTCGTCTCGAGCGCCGGTCAGGCCATCGTCGGCCCCGGAGGCAGGATCGTTGGCGCGACGATGATGGATGAGGCGACGCTCACGGTCGGGTCGGCCGCCGTCGCCAGTGGCACCATCTTGCACACGCTGGGCGTGATGCACGTCTCCTCTGGCGGAACCGTATCGGGAAGCGTCATCAGCGCCAGCGCGTCGGGATTCATCTCCGGGACGGCGCTTGCCACCGACCTCAAGGGCGGGTGGCAGGTCGTGTCGTCGGGCGGCGTCGCGAGCAATACGGTCGTGTCCAACGGCGGCGTCGAGTACGTCGATGTCGCTGGCATCGACACTGGAACGACCGTCCTGGAAGGCGGCCGCCTTATCGTGGCGTCCGGCGGGATGTCGATCTCCGCGACGATGCAATATGCCGGTGCCCAGTTTATCCTGGGCGGCGGTGTGGCAAGCGCTGCGACGCTGAGCGGTGGCGCTCAGGTCGTCTATTCCAGCGGCCTGGTCAGCGGCACATCGATCTACAGCCAGGGCTACCAGTACGTGTCGGGCGGCACGGCGTCGGCGACCACGCTCTTCCAGTACGGTACGGAGTACGTCTTCGACAGCGGTGTCGCCACTGGCACGGTCGTCTCCAGTGGCGGCGTGCAGTACGTGTCCTCGGGTGGCGTGGCGCGAGGTGCCGTGATCAGCGCCAGCGGGACCGAACTCGTCCAGCTGGGCGGCGTTGCCAGCGGCACCACTGTGCTCAGCAACGGACTGGTGATGGTCTCATCGGGCATGACCAGCGGCACCGTGGTGTCGGCGATCGGTGCGGAACGTGTGCTGGCGGGCGGTATCGCCTCCGGAACGACCGTGTCGAGCGGCGGCCAGCAGTTCGTCTCGTCGGGCGGCGTGGCCAACTCCTCTTTGGTATCCAGCGGCGGCACGCTGACCGTGTCGCTGGGAGGCATCGACTCCGGCGCGATCCTCGCCAGCGGTGCGATCGAGGTCGTGTCGGGAGGAGCCGCGATCGGCACCACCGTCGCCAACGGCGCCATGTTGCAGGCCTATGCCGGCGCCACCCTGAACAGCGTAAGCGTCGCCAGCGGTGGCGTTCTGTTCGCCGGCTCGGGATATACGGTGAGCGCCGCCACCCTGACCACCGGCGAGATCTTGCAGATTGCCTCAGGGGCGAGTGCGCTGGCGAACAGCGTTGGTTCGAGCGTCGTCGTGCAGGTTCTGTCGGGCGGCGTTGCCTCTGGAACGCTCATCACCGGCAGCGGCCGGCAGGTCGTTTCTCTCGGCGGGCTCGCCAGCGCGACCACGGTGCGCAGCGGGGGCGCCTTGATCGTCGGGGCCGGGGGCAGCGCGCTGTTGACCGTGGTTTCGAGTGGTGCTGTCGTCAGTGCGACGGCTGGCGGCACCTGGAGCGGCACGTACGTCAGCAGCGGTGGCTTCCAATTCGTGGGCAATGGGAGTGCTGTCGGCGCCACGGTAGGGGCCGGTGGCACCGAGTATGTTTGGCTCGGCGGCATCGCGAGCAATACCACCGTGCTGAGCGGTGGCACCGAAACCATCGAAGCATCGGGCCGCACGAGTGGTCTGGTGATGAGCGGCGGTATCGCGACTGTCTTCTCGGGGGGCATTGCGAACGGCACGTCGATTTTCACCGGCGGTACGGTGAATGTCCTGGGCGGTGGCTTCGTGAACGGCATCGTTGTCAACAGTGGTGGACTGACGACGGTGTCCTCGGGCGGCAGCGTGACTCTCGCCACCATATCCAGCGGCGGCGCGCTGCAGCTGTTCGGCGGCGCGTCGGCCGCCGGAACGACATTCGCGGCGGGCGGCATCCTCCAGGTGGGCTCCGGCTATGTGCTGAGCGGCGCCACCCTCGCCGCCGGTGAAATCGTCAAGGTCGGAAATCTCGGCAGCGCGGTCGGCCTGGCGATCACAGCCGGCAATCAGGACATCGTCCAGTTGGGCGGCGTCGTCAGCGGGATCGCGGTTGGCAGCGGCGGCATCGAGACGTTGTCGGGTGGTGCCGCGATCGGAACGGTGATCGCCAATGGTGGAATCGAATATGTATCGTCGGGCGGCATCGCGAGCGGTGCGACTGTCGGCAATGGCGCTGTCCAGTACCTGCCGTTCGGCGGCCGGGCGAGCGGCACGATTGTGGCGAGCGGCGGCCAGGAAGTCGTGCTGTCAGGAGGAATTGCCAGTACAGGCACGGTAGGTGTCGGAGGCATGTTGAGCGTGGCGGCGGGCGGTAGTGCCGTCAGCGTGACCTTGTCCAACGGGCTCACGACCAATGTGCTGTCGGGCGCATATTGGAACGGTGATACGATCGCCGCCGGAACACTGGCCGTTTCATTGGGTGGCGTGACGTCGGGCGTCGTGGTCAGCAGCGGCGGCCTCGAATTCGTGTCGTCGGGTGGCATCGCGAGTGCCGCCGTCATCGCCGGCGGCACCCTTGAGATTGCCAATGGCGGGTCGGTGTCTGGCGCCGTCAGTTTCGTCGGAAGCGGCGGCACGCTGCGCATCGATGGGACATCGATGCCTCTCGGCGTCATCAGCGGCTTTACCGGCGGCAACTATATCGACCTGGCGGGCGTAAGTTACGCCAGCGGCGGCACAGCCTATCTGACCGGCGGCACGCTGATCGTCAGCGCGGCGGGCGGTACACGGTCCCTGTCGCTCGATCCGTTCCAGGACTATTCGAATCTTTCGTTCCGTGTGACGTCGGACGGCCATGGCGGAACGCAGATTCAGGCGACGTCGGGCCTGGCGATCAACGTCAATTTCGAGGCGAGTGCCGTGAACTCCGCACCGAGCGGCTACTTCTCGGGAATTGCAGCGGCGATCAGTACGCTTGAGTCGATCATATCGACTCCGGCGACGGTCAACATCCAGGTCGGATATGGAACCATCAGCGGCACGACGATGGGCGTGGGGGCGCTGGGGCAAAGCCTAACGCCGTTCGGCGGCTACTCCTACAGTACGGTCTCCGCCGCGCTGATTTCGCATGCCCAGTCCGGCGTGCAGACGGCGGCTTACAGCACGTTGCCGGCATCGAGCCCATTCTCGAGCCTGACCTATCTCAGCGTCGCCCAGCAGGAAGCGGTCGGGTTGCGCGGGAACAACAGCGTTGCCACGGCGGGCTGGGTTGGCCTCGCGTCGATGTATTCTTTCGGTTACGGCTCAGGCACGCCATCGGCCGGTCAATATTACTTCCAGGGAGTCGTCGAACACGAATTCACCGAGGTGATGGGGCGTGTCTCGCTGCTCAATTACGGGGTCAACAGCGTCATGGACCTGTTCCGCTATTCCGGAGCCGGCACGCGCCAAACCGGAACGGGGGCCGCCTCGTACTTCTCCTACAACAACGGCGTCACCAACCTGAACAACTGGAACAACTACGTCACTGGCAACAGCGGCGACCTCGGCGACTGGGCGCCGAGCGCCGGCAACGACGCCTTCAATGACAACTCTTCGCCGGGCGTGATCAACGGGATTTCGACCGCTGACATCAAGAACATGAACGTCATCGGTTGGAACGAACCGACCAGCGTGATCGGAACCGGCAGCAGTTCGGTCGTGTCGGGCAACGTGGTGGCGAGCAACGGCGTGATTCAGGACGGCTCGTCGCTGACGGTGGAGAACGGGGGCACGACGTACGACACCTTGATTGCCGCCGGCGGCAACGAGATCGTCCTGAGCGGCGGCGTCGCATCGGCCACGATCGTTGCCGGCACCTTGACTCTCGAGGCCGGCGCCACCGCCATCGAGGCCTACATCCTGTCCGGCACCGAAATCGTCGAGGCGGGGGCCGCGACATCGGCCACCAGCATCGCGGGCGGCGCATTGCTGGTGCAAAGCGGCGGTTCAGCCGGCGACACCGTTTATTTCGATGGCGGCGGCCTGCTGGCCCTTCAGGATTCGCAGTCGTTCCACGGGACGGTCGTGGGCTTCGATTCGTGGTCGCTTATCGATTTCGCCGACATTTCCTTCTCGAGCACGACGACGGTCGGCTACTCCGGCGACGATTCGAGCGGCATTCTTCAATTGAGCGACGGCGCACATGTCGCCCAACTGGCCCTGATCGGCCAGTACACGGCAGCCAGCTTTACCCTTGCGGGCGACGGCCACGGCGGCACGATGCTGGGCACCGTTTCCGGCATTGGAGCGACGCCGGTGGCCTACGATCCGGGCACACTGTCGCCAGGGCCTTCCGAGCCGTTGCCGAACACGACTTTCGTGTACGGCTAGGCAGGCTCCGCGGCGCTGGCTACAGTCTCTGCTCTGCAGAGAAGGGCGGACAAAATGACGATTGGTTCGGTGAAGCGGCGGACCATTCTCGCTGCCGGCCTTGCGGCGCCTTTGGTGGCGCGGGCCCAGGCGGAAACGGTGTGGCCGACGAAGCCGGTGCGCATCGTGGTGCCGTTCAATGCCGGCGGCGCGATCGACGCCATGGTGCGGGTGATCGCGGACGGGCTGACGACGCGGCTCGGCCAGCAGGTGCTGGTCGATCCCAAGCCCGGCGCCAACACGATCGTCGGCTCGGAGATCGTCGCCAAGGCGGCGCCGGACGGCTACACGTTCCTGATCACCACCAATTCGACGCACACCAACAATCCCTCGCTCTACGCCAAGCTGCCGTTCGATCCGGGCAAGGACCTGGTCCCGGTGTCGCTCGTCTCGCTCGGCACTATCCTGATCGCCGTCAAGGCCGACGCACCGTACAGCGACCTGCGTGGCATGGCCGATTGGGTGAAGAAGCTCGGCCGCCCGGCGACCTACGGCAGCTGGGGCATCGGTTCGTCGGGCCATCTCTACGGCCTGATGCTTGAGAAGACCCTGGGCGAGAAGGTGGGCGGCGGCACCTACAACCACGTGCCCTATCGCGGCGACGTGCCGGCGCTGCAGGACGTGGCCAACGGCACGCTCGATCTCACTTGGGCCTCTCCGGTCAGCGCCAAGACGCAGATCGCGGCGGGCAAGGTGAAGGCGATCGCTGCGGCCGGTGCCAGGCGTTCGGCATCGATGCCGGACCTGCCGACCTTCGCCGAACAGCTCGTGCCTGGCTTCGACCTCAGCCTGTTCGTCGCGGCGTATGCGCCGGCAGGTACGCCCCGGCCGATCATCGAGCGCCTGCAGCGCGAGATCGCTGCGACGCTCGCCGATCCCGCGGTCATCGAGAAGCTCGTGGCCCAGGGCCAGACTCCGGTCGGTTCCACGCCGGAGGAA
>CAYZQZ010000019.1:0-21160 GCA_964480235.1 uncultured Reyranella sp.
CGGCGCATGGAATGGCCACGCGGGCGCACCCTGGGGGGCTCGTCGTCGATCAACGGCATGCTCTATGTGCGTGGTGCACCGGCTGACTTTGACGGTTGGGCGCAGATGGGTGCGCGCGGATGGAGCTGGGATGAAGTTCTGCCCTTCTTCAAGAAGAGCGAGCACTATGTGCAGGGGGGCGATCCCGAGATGCGTGGCCAGGGCGGTCCGCTCAAGGTCGAGGACTACCGCACCATCCTGCCACTGACGCATCAGTTCGTGAAGGCGGCGCAGGAGGCGGGATTTCCGTTCAATCCCGATCTCAACGGCAAACAGCGATCAGGGGTCGGCTATTCGCAGATGACGCGGCGTGGGCGCTGGCGTGGATCGACGGCCCAGACCTTCCTGCGCGAGGCGCGGAAGCGGCCCAGCCTGCGGATCGAGACCGAGGCGCAGGGTGGGCGGCTCCTGTTCGAAGGCAGGCGCTGCACCGGTGTCGAATTCATGCGCGGCGGCAACACGACCACCGTGCGCGCCACTCGCGAAGTGATCGTCTGCGGCGGGGCCATCAATTCACCGCACATCCTGCAGATCTCCGGCATAGGCCCGGCGGAGCATCTCAGAAGCCTTGGCATTCCCGTTGTGCACGACTTGCCGGGCGTCGGCGCGAACCTGATCGACCACTTCGTCATTCGCGTCGTGCATCGCGTGCAGGGAACGCGAACCGTCAACGAAGTGGCGCGCTTTCCGCGGGTGGTGCCGGAGATCGCGAAATTCTTCCTGACCGGCAAGGGGGCGCTGACCTTCGGCGTCACCACCGCGCAAGTCTTCTGCGACAGCCGGGAAGGACTCGCCTCGCCCGACCTGCAGCTGCTTTTCCAGCCGGCCAGCACCGACCCGATGAAGCCTGGCCATCTCGACAGCCACCCCGGCATGAGCTGCGTGGTCTGTGTGGTGAAGCCGGACAGCCGTGGCACGATCATGGCGGCGAGCGCCGATCCCTTCGCGCGGCCTGCGATCAAGCCCAACTATCTCAGCGCGCGCACCGATGAGCTCGCGATGCTGTCGGGCGCACGCCATGTGCGTCGCATTTTTTCACAGCCGTCTCTGGCGCCCTACAGCACCGGCGAAAAACTTCCCGGGACCGCCGTGGCGAGCGATGAGCAGTTCCTCGACTACGCCCGGCGCACCGGCGCCACGCTCTATCACCCGGTCGGCACCTGCAGGATGGGCGAGGACCCGCGCGCCGTGGTCGACTCGCGCCTGCGCGTGCATGGCATCCAGGGCCTGCGCGTGATCGACGCCTCGGTGATGCCAACACTCACCACCGGCAACACCAACGCGCCGACCATCATGATCGGCGAGAAGGGTGCAGCGATGATCCGCGAGGACGCGGCCGCCTGATCAAAGAGTCTGATCTAGTTGGACAGGTTCCAGGTCGCGCCGAGTTCGCGCGCGACGATGCCGCGGGCGGTCTCGAGGGCCGTTGCATTTGGTTCGTAGCGGAAGACGGATCCTCCGGCGCGGAATGTTCCGGTCGAGGTGCCATCGAAGCCATGATGGGCACCGGGCAGCGGATGGAAGGCAATCTTGCCGCCCGCCAACCGCCGGCACTGACCGTAGCTGTCACGCTGTTTGCCCCATTCGTCGGCGTCACCGTAGAGAATATGGACAGGTGTTGGACCGTCCTTGCCGTAATCGGTCTGGCACCAACCGTCGCAGCCCGGATAGAAAGCGAAGATCGCAGCAGGCTGGGTTGCGGCGCCACGGAAACTCCTGGCCGAGTTCAGCACCTCGGTGCCGCCGCGCGAGAAGCCCATGACCGCGAAACGCCTTGTGTCGATGCGTGGTTGCTCCATGCGGGCAAGGTCGAGCACGTCGCGTGCGTCGTTGCTGTACACCAGACTGCAGCCGGTTCCGCTCCAGTCCCGCTGGCCGCGCGAGGCAGCGCTGCGCACCTGCGCGACGGCAATGCCTTTCGCTCTCAGCCAATCCACCCACGGGCTCTTGGCGTTGGCGCCTGTGCCGCCACTGCCTTCGATGAGAATGACGAGCGGTGCATTCTGGACGCCGGGAGGATGGAACCACAGAACGAACTGCCGGAAATCTTCGGGCTTGGCTGACGCAGCAAGGCCGACGCAGCAGAGCGTCAAGGCCATCAAGACGGGTACATACAGACGAGACAGGAAGTCGGGCATCATCGGAGGCCGAACGGTAGCAGCCGGTCAGACGATGTCGAAGGGGCAAGAAAAGGCGAGGCGGCGACGCGATGCCGCCGCCCCGGCCTGAGCGATCCGGACTACTTCGGCAGCAGCTTGCTGACGTCTGCGGTCATGCCGGCCAGCGCCGCGTCGGGCTTGGCCGACTTGTCGACGACCGTCTGCAGGCGGTCCTTGATCGCCTGGATGATCTTGAGGTTGTTGTCGCCCGGGAAGGCGTACCACGCCGTCATGAAAGGTTGCTGGCTGAGCGACGTCAGGTGGTTGGGCTTCTCGGCATAGAACGGCTTCAGCATGCTGGGGTCGTTGGCCGGCACAGAGTTGGGCGGCATGTAGCCGGTTCCCTTGACCATGATGGTTGCACCGACCGGACCGGTGATGAACTTCATGTAGCGCCAGGCCGCTTCCTGCCGCGCCGGCTCGGTGGCGAACATCATCGCCGCCGCGCCGCCCGTTGGCAGCTTGGGGTTCGGGCCGGGCACCGGGAAGCGCACGGTGCGCCACTTGAACTTGCCGGCGACGCCTTCGTCGGCGACGCGCAGCAGCGAGGTGGATTCAGTCCAGATGGCGAGTTTGCCGCCGAAGAACGCTGCGCGGCTTGCCTCGGGCGTCAGGTTGGGCATTCCAGCATCGGTCACCATGCGGCCGAGCAGCTCGATCGACTTCTTGCCGGGCGCCTGGTCGAAGGCGATCGCCTTCTCGTCAGCCGTCATCATCATGCCGCCGTGCGAGAACACCAGCGCCTGCCACATCCAGTTGCCGGTGATCGCCCAGGAATGGAACAGGCCGATATTGTCGTTGCCCAGCGCATTGACCTTCTTGGCCAGGTCGAAGATGCCATCCCAGGTGGTCGGGAACTTCGCCGGATCGCCGCCGGCCTTCGTCACCAGGTCGTCGTTGATGTAGATGATCGGCGTCGAGGCGGCGAAGGCGAGGCCGTAGGGCTTCCCGCCATAGGTGCTGAGCGCCATCATCGAGGGTGAGAACCCCTGACCCTGCCAGTCCTTCTCCTTGGCGATGAACGGCGAGATGTCGACGGCGATCTTGCGGTCGACGAACAGGCGCTGGAGGTTGATCGCCTGCAGGCCGACATCGGGCAGCTGTTTGGTGATCGCCTGGCGCAGCCCGGTCTGGGCGGCGTCCTCGTATTCCTTGTAGGCCGGCAGGTAGTTGACCTGCAGGTCGGGGTTGGCCTTCTCGAACTCGGTCTTCAGCTCGGCGAAGACCTTGTCGAAGATGAAGCCCAGCGGATACTGGACGTTGATGGTCATCTTGCCCTGCGCCGTCGCGGGGCCCGAGGCCAGTGTGGCGTAGGCGGCGGCCGCGCCGGCCGTCGTCATCAGGAACCTTCTCTTCATGTCGTGTCTCCCTTCCTTGGTTTGATCAGCCTTTCAGTCCGGTGAACGTGATGCCCTCGACGAAGCGGCGCTGTGCGACCAGGAAGGCCAGCACCAGCGGCGCGATGACGATCGTGGCGGCGGCCATCAGCGGCCCGTAGGCCGTGCCCTCGCCGTTGAGTTTGAGATGGGCGATGCCGAGCGGCGGCGTGTAGAGGCCCTGGTTGCCGACTGCGATCAGCGGCCAGAAATAGTCGTTCCAGTGGGCCACCACCGAGAAGATGCCGAACGCCACCAGCGCGGGGATCGCCGCCGGCGCCATCACCGACCAGACGATTCCGTACTCGCTCATACCGTCGATGCGGGCGGCATCGACCAGGTCGTCCGGCACGCCGAGGAAGAACTGGCGCATCAGGAAGATGCCGAACACCGAGATGGTGAAGGGCAGGACCAGGGCGGCGTAGGTGTCGAGGAGTCCCAGCAGATAAAACAGCAGGTAGATCGGCAGTGCCGTGGCCTGGTAGGGGATCAGCAGGCAGACCAGCACGGCCCCGAACAGCGTGGTGCGGCCGCGGAAGCGCAGCTTGGCGAGCGCATAGGCCGCCGGCACGTTGATCAGTACCTGCAGCGCGAAGATCGCGACCGTGACGATCGCGCCATTGAGCAGGAAGTGCAGCAGGGGCACCTGGGTCAGCGCCTCGCGGTAGTTCTCGACGCCCGCCCAGCGCTGCGGCAGCAGGTGGAACTCGGGCATGAAGATCTCCTCCTTGGGCTTGAAGGAGGTGGCGATCATCAGTGCGAACGGCGCCAGCATGATCGCGGTGCCCATGAGCAGCACGGCATGGCGCGCCGCGCGCAGCGCCGGCGAGAGAGGCGGGCGGCCGCTCATGTCCCGACCCTCATGCCCCGACCCTCATGCCGTCGCCTTCTGCCGGCCGAGCACGAACACGCGCACCGCCGACAGGGCCAGGATGAAGACCAGGAACACCACCACAAGGGCCGAGGCGTAGCCTGCCCGGAAGTAGCCGAAGGCCTCGGCGTAGATCGTGTGCAGCAGCACCTCGGAGGCCTTGTTCGGTCCGCCTTCGGTCAGCACCTTCACCGTGTCGAACACCTGGAAGGCGCGGATCGCGGTGATCACCACGGTGAACAGCGTGACCGGCGCCAGCATCGGCCAGGTGACCAGCCGGAAGCGCGCCGCGCCGTCGCGCGCGCCGTCGACCGAGGCAGCCTCGTAGAGTTCGGGCGGAATGGCCGTGAGGCCCGCCATGAACAGCACCATGTTGAACCCGACGCTCTGCCAGACGCCGATCGCGCACAGCGTGAACAGCACGAGATGGCGGTCATTGAGGAAGTTCTGCGCCTTGAAGCCCAGCGCCTTCAGCAGGAAATTCACCGCGCCGATCCGCGGATCGAGCATGAAACCCCATACGATCGCCATCGCAATCAGGGTCGCCATCACCGGCAGGAAATAGGCGGCGCGGTAGAAGCCGCGCAGGCCGGGAGCGGCCTCGATCAGCAGCGCCGCCCCCAGCCCCAGGACCACCGAGGCCGGCACCACGATCGCGACATAGAGCAGGGTGTTGGTGAGCGAGATGCGAACCGTGTCGTCCTCGGTCATCTCGGCGTAGTTGGCGAGGCCAGCAAAGGAGAGCGACGGTGCGCCGAGCTGGTAGTCGGTGAAGGAGAGCGCCATCACGGCGAGCAAGGGCCCGATCAGGAACACCGCCATCAGGGCAATCGCAGGCCAGGTCAGCAACGCCAGGGAGAAACGGCTTCTCATGTCTTGGCCGTGGGGGGCTGGGCCTTGAGGGGGCGCAGCCGCCGTCCCTCGGCATCGAACAACAGCAGGTGTTCGGCGGCGAGGCCGATCGTCACCGGATCGCCCAGCGCGCGTGCACCGGCGAGCGCAGGGTCGCTGCGCAGGATGACCGGCTGCGGCACGCCTTCCAGCGCCACGTGCAGGAAGAGATCGGCGCCGAGATTTTCGCGATAGACCAGGCGCCCGGTAAGACCCGATGAGGCAAGCGCCAGGCGCTCAGGCCGGATGCCTGCCTGCAGCTTCGTGCCGGCAGCGGCGCCGGTCGGCAGGGGCAAGGCGAGGCCCAGCAGGTCGAGGCCGCGCGCGCTTGCCGTCGCCGGCAACACGTTGAGCCGCGGCGTGCCGACGAACTGCGCGACAGCGAGATCGTCGGGGTCGCGATAGAGTGCATCGGGCGAGGCGATCTGGCGCAACTCGCCGGCCAGGATGACGGCGACCCTGTCGGACATGGTCATCGCCTCGGCCTGGTCGTGCGTCACATAGACGAAGGTGGCGCCGAGCTGGCGGTGGAGCTGGCCGATCTCGGCGCGCATGTGCACGCGCAGCTCGGCATCGAGGTTGCTGAGCGGCTCGTCCATCAGGAAGGCGCGCGGCTTGCGCACCATGGCGCGCGCCAGTGCCACCCGCTGCTTCTGGCCGCCGGAGAGCTGCGCCGGCTTGCGCTGCAGCAGGCTTTCGATGCGCAGCGTCTCTGCTACCGCGCGCACGGCCTGGGCGATCTCGCCCGAGGTGCGGCGTACGCTCGGGACCAGCCCGGCGCCGGGGAGACGCTGTAGCCGCGTCAGCCGACGCATGCGCAGCGGTACGGCAATGTTCTCGGCCACCGTGAGGTGCGGGTAGAGCGCGTAGGATTGGAACACCATGGCGATGTCGCGCCGGTCCGGGGGCAGGGTGTCGACGCGGTTGCCGTCGATCGCGACGGTGCCGCCACTCTGCCGCTCGAGGCCGGCGATGATGCGCAGCAGGGTGGACTTGCCGCAGCCCGAGGGTCCCAGGATGGTGATGAACTCGCCGGCGCGGATGTCGAGATCGATGCCGCGCAGCACGCGGGTCTCGCCGAAAGACTTGTCGATGGCCGCAAGCTTGATCGCGCCGCTCGCCGCGGTGACGCGGCTTGCGCCACTCGCCGAGGCGGACGAAAGGCCGGCCGCGTGTGGAGTCACCACAAGCATGGCTCTGGGCGTCGCTCGGTGCATCGCCTGGCGCGCGCGCAACCGGTTCGCTGCAACTGCTCGTCCTCCCTGGTCCTGTCGGCGTCTGGCGCGCCGTCGTCCGCCCCAAGCGGAAGCAAAAAGGATAACCACCGCCCCGGAGGTTGAAAAGACTTCATTTTTCCTTCATTGGAGAATTGAGCTTGTCTCAATTTTCGCCTTTATATGTGACAGGATGAAGTCGATCGCGACATGAGTGCGAAACCCCGATTGGCCGTCGTGAAGCGTGCCGAGCCGGCCGAGGACAGGACCTCGATCCTGACCGTGATCCGTCACGCCGCGCCCGGCCTGCCGCCGACCGCGCGCCGCATCGCGAGCCATATCGAGCGCCATGCCCAGGACGTGATCCGCATGTCGATCACCGAGCTCGCCGAGCAGGCCGAGGCGAGCGAGGGCAGCGTCGTCGGCCTCTGCCGGCGGCTCGGCGTCGACGGCTTCCAGGAGCTGAAAATCCTGCTGGCGCGCGACCTCGTCGATCCGGTGCGGATGATCCAGGAGGATCTGCACGAGAGCGATTCAGTGACCGACGTCGCCGAGCATGTCTTCGCCGCCCACATTGCCTCGCTACAGGAGACGCGCCGGCTGCTTGCTACGCCGGCGCTGACCCGTGCTGTCGAGCTCCTGCGTGCCGCCCGTCGCATCGAAGTCTACGGCATCGGCAGCTCCGGCCCGATCGCCCAGGATTTGGCCTATCGCCTGCTGCAGCTCGGCCGCGACGCCAAGGTGGTGAGCGATTCGCACATCCAGGCGGTCAGCGCCGCCATGACCGATTCCTCGACTGCCGTGGTCACGATCTCCCACTCGGGCAGCACGCGCGAAACCGTGCTGGCGACCCGGCTCGCCCGTGAGGCAGGCGCGCGCACCATCGGCATCACGCGCATGGGCAAGTCGCCGCTGGCGCGCTACTGCGACATCGTCCTGCACACCGTCGCCAACGAAACGCGCTACCGGCCCGAGGCGATGAGCAGCCGCGTCGCCCAGCTCGCGCTGATCGACACGCTGGTGTCGTGCTGCGCGCTCGGGGACGCCCGCCGTTCGATCTCCAGGCTCGAGCTCAGCGCCCGGATCATCGCGGCCAAGCGTTTCTGATGCGCGCCATCATCATCGGGGCCGGCCGCGGCAGCCGGCTGATGCCGACCACGGAGAATGCGCCCAAGTGCTATGCCGAGATACGCGGCAAGCGCATCCTCGACTGGACGGTCGAGGCGCTGCAGGGCGGTGGTTGCAGCGAGATCTGCTTCATCGGCGGCTACCGCATCGAAACGGTGAAGCGCGACTACCCCCACTTCCAGTTCCGCGAGAACGCAGACTGGCCGGACAACAACATCCTAGTCTCGCTGATGTGCGCGGAAGACCTGATGGACCGGCCGTTCGTCGCCGCCTATTCCGACATTCTGTTCACGCCCGAAATCGTCCGTGGCCTGATCGACTGCCCCGACGAGCTCGCGCTCGGCATCGACACAGACTGGCGCGAACACTACCGGCCGCGCACCCAGCATCCGCCGCACGATGCCGAGAAGGTGATTACCGGCGGAGGCAGGGTGCAGAAGGTGCATCGCGGCATTCCCTACGACGACGCGACCGGAGAATTCATCGGCGTGGCGAAGTTCGGCTCGGAGGGCGCAGGCCGTTTCCGTGAGTTCTATCATCGGCGCAAGGCGGAATTCTGGGACAGGCCCTATCGCGAGGCCACCTCGTTCCAGAAGGCGTACCTGATCCACATGTTCCAGGACATGATCGAGCAGGGCATTCCGTTCGGTCACGCCGACACGCCGGGCAACTACCGCGAAATCGACACGCAGGAAGACATGAACCTGGCGCAGACGCTGTGGCGTCCATGAAAACCCTGCCGTTGTTCCCGGCCTCGATCGTGGGGTCGATCCCGCGTCCACTGGTTGTGCGCGAGCTGATCGAGAAGCCCGAGTGGAATGCGACCGACCACACCACCATGGATGCCGCCTGCCGCTTCGTCGTGGCGCTGCAGGAGCGCGCCGGCCTCCACGTGGTGAACGACGGCGAATGGCGCCGGCGCTCCTACATCGGCGTTATCGCCGAGCTGGCGCACGGCTTCACCCTGGAGACCAATCCGGCCGATGGAAGGCCGTGGACGGTGGTGACCGAGAAACTCACCCCCAAGCCGCCGGGCTTCATCGCAGCCGAGGCGAAGTTCGTGAAAGAGGTCGCGACGGTCGCCACCAAGATCACCCTGCCGGCCCCGGCGCTGCTTGGCGAGCGGCTGTGGGATGCGGGCCGCTCGGGCAAGGCCTATCCGACGCGCGAGGCGTTTGTGCGCGACTGCGTGGCGCCGCTGCGCGCCGAGATCGCGCTGCTGCAGGGGCTGGGCGTCGAGATCGTGCAGATCGACGATCCGCATCTCTGCCTGTTCGTCGATCCCGACGTGCGCGCCCGCTACGATGACCCCGACCGCGCCGCCGACTTCGCCGTCGACATGATCAACCAGACCGTGGCGGGCTTCGGCGGCATCAAGTTCGCCGTCCATCTCTGCCGCCGCGCCGGTGCACGCGTGCGCGGCGAGAAGCATCATGCCGGCACCTATGGGCCGATCCTGCCGCAGCTCAACCGGCTCAAGGTGCAGCACCTCACGATGGAGTTCACGGCGGCCGGCGCCGACGATCTCGAAAGCCTGTCGCGACTGCGCCCCGATTTCGAGCTGGGCCTGGGCGTGGTCGATGTCACGCCGGGCGAGCCGCAGACCGCACCCATGATCGCCCAGCGGGTCGAGCGGGCACTGTCGCGGATCGACAAGGGCCGAATCACCTTGAATCCCGATTGCGGCTTCGCGCCAGGCTCGGCGGCCAAGGTCGACACCGACGAGGTCTATCTCAAGCTCAAGGCCGAGGCCGAGGCCGCCCAGCTGCTGCGCAAGAAATACGGGTGAAGCCGCAACCCCCATGGCAATGGGGGCAAAATAGACGGGAATAAACCGCCGCGAGCGGCGTCTTCCTCCTGCAGATCAATCGCTGCACAGGAGGTTTCATGCAGAAGTCGTTTTCTCTCGCTCTGGGTTCCGTTCTGGCCGTCGCCCTGGTGGCAGGCGCTGCCTTCGCCGCCGAGCCGGCGGGCGGCCCGCCGATGGCCAAGGATGGCATGTTCGTCAATTCGGCGGGCATGACGGTCTACACGTTCGACAAGGACCAGCCCGGCAAGTCGATGTGCAATGGACCGTGCGCCGTAAACTGGCCGCCGCTCGCCGTCGGCGACAACGCCCGGCCGATGGGCGACTGGACGATCGTGATGCGCGACGACGGGCTGAAGCAGTGGGCCTACAAGGGCAAGCCGCTCTACACCTGGGTCAAGGACCAGAAGCCGGGTGACAAGACTGGCGATGGCTTCCTGAACGGCGCCTGGCACGTCGCAAAGCCGTAAGGACCGACGCAGGGGATAGGGCGGCGCCGGCGCGGCTGCGCTAAAGTGCACCGAGAGTTCACCGCAAGATGGCCGACGCCGCCTCCCTCCTCGAACCGCTGATCCCCTCGTTGCGGCGCTATGCCTATGCGCTGGTCCGAGATTCGGAAGCAGCCGACGACCTGGTGCAGGACACGCTGGAGCGTGCGCTGTCGCGCTGGCACCTGCGCCGGGCCGAGGGCGATCTGCGGGCCTGGCTGTTCGCTATCCTGCGCAACCTTCATGTCAGTGCCTGGCGACAGAAGCGGCGGCGAGGCATTCAGGTGGCGTTCGAAGAGCACCACGAACCGGCCGCGACGGCGGCGCCGGACTCCGGCCTCGAGACCCAGGACGTGCTCGCCGCCCTCGACCGGCTGCCGGAGGAGCAGAAGTCGCTTCTGTTGCTGATCGGGGTCGAGGATTTTTCCTACGACGAGGCGGCGCGCCTGCTGGGCGTGCCAATCGGCACGGTGATGTCGCGCCTGTCGCGGGCGCGGCAGAGGCTGCGCGCGGCACTCGATAGCGGCCGGGCGACGCTGTTGCGGAGAGTGAAATGACGGGAAGGGCAACATGACGGGCAGGGACCTTCCCATCGGCGAGGACGACCTGCAGTCCTTCGTTGACGACCGGCTCGACGGCGAGCGGCGTGCCCGCGTGGCGGCCTATCTCGCCCTGCACCCCGAACTCGGCGAACGGGTCACCGAGGAGCGCCGCCAGCGCGACGCGCTGCGCCGCCGCCTCGACGCGCGATTCCATGAGCCGATTCCAGCACGGTTGCGCGTCGCCAATATCCAGGCGGCGCGGCGCGCCCGCTGGGGCTTGCGCAGTCGCGCGCTGGCGGCGGCGGTCGCGATCTTTCTGCTGGGCGGCGCCGGTGGCTGGTTCGTTCACCGACTGCAGACGACGCCGGAGGAGACGCGGCTCGCCGCCGCGCCGCCGACCGCCGCCGTCACCCAATGGGCGACCGCTGCCTACCGCACCTATGTCGTCGAGGTCGCGCACCCGGTCGAAGTGGGAGCCGCGCAGGAATCGCATCTCGTGCAGTGGCTGTCCAAGCGGCTCGGCCGGCCGCTCGCGGCGCCCGATCTCGACGGCTTCGGCTACAGGCTGGTCGGCGGCCGGCTGCTGCCAGCGGGCAGCGGGGCGGCGGCGCAGTTCATGTACGAGGATCACGGCGGCCGGCGGCTCACGCTCTACGTGCGTGCGGACGAGCGCGGTGCCGAAACGGCGTTCCGCTTTCACCAGGACGGCGATGCGGCGACCTTCGCCTGGATCGATCAGGGCTTCGGCTTCGCCGTCACCGGCGCGGCGCGGCGTGACGAACTGCTGCCGATTGCCGAGGCGGTGTACCGCACGCTGACGAAGAAGAGCTGAGCGCTACAGCAGGAACGTGTTGGTGCGGTCGAGGAAGTCGTGCATGTGCACGATCATCTGGTCTTCTTCGAGCAACACCACGCCATAGGCCGGCGGCTCGTGGCTGCCGGGAATGCGGCCCTCGATCACGAAGTCGAGTGCCACCTGGTGGCTGGTCGCGCGCAGGGTCGAGATCGGGATGCCGCGCCAGCTTCCCGCCACGGGCCGATGGAGATGGCCGAAGAAGAGATGGCGGATGTTCCGCCGCCCGGCCACCGACTCGACGAAATGCCCGGGCTCGAGCAGCGAGATGTCGTCCATGCGCTTCAGCCGCACCTTGAAGGGCGGATGATGCATGAACACGATGACCGGCCGGTCGCCGGCGCGGTCGAGCGTCTCCTTCAGCCAGGCTGCGCGGGTCGCGCAGAAGCTGCCCCAAGGCTTGCCGGGCTCGTTGGTGTCGAGACAGATGCCGAGCACCCCTTCGCCCATTTCGAACGTGTACTGAATGAAGCCGTTGGCGTCGGTCCTGGCCTGCGGGAAGGTCGCACGGAAATTGGCGCGATCGTCGTGATTGCCGACCAGCAGGTGGTAGGGCATGGCGAGCTTGTCGAGTTCGCGCTTCAGCGCCTCGTACGCTTCGGGCTGACCCTTGTGCGCGAGATCGCCGGTCAGGATGGCGAAGCTGGCGTCGGGATGGTGCTTGTTCACGTCGCCGACGCAGAGCGCCAGACGATCGAGCGGGTTGAGATCGTACAGCAGGGTGCCTGGCGGCACGAAGTGCGGATCGGTGATGTGGATGAACTTCTGCATGGCCCCGACACGGTTGAGAGCGGCGCGAAGTATCCGTCGCCGCGCGCCGTGGGACAAGAACACTCCGCACCGCAAAGCGGCTGGCAAGCGGACGGGACGATGTCGCCGTCAGTCCTTCCTGCCGCTCCTGCTCTCGTCGGGAGCCTTCGACGGGACGGTGCTGAGGGCACGATCGTGCGGTTTGATCGGTGCGGCCTCGAGGAAGGAAACCGGATCGCTGGCGGGGAAGCTGTCCTTCAGCGCCTTGTCGAGCTTGCCCTCGACGCCGGACGCCTTGTCGGTCGTGCGGCCTTTGTCCTCGTCGACGGAACGCAGCTTCTTTCCGGCGGCGTCCGCCTCGAGCAACTTGAGGTCGGCCATTTCGCGTGCGCCGGCCGTATCGGTCGTGGCGGCGTCACGGGCATCGCGGACCTTCTCCTGCGCCTCTTCGAGTTCCCGCTTGCGCGGCGTCGAGTGGTTGGCTTTGGCCATGGCTCGATCCCTCCGGAGTATGTTGTTGGTGAACATGTCGTGCTGAACGCGCGACGCCGCTGGAATGTTCCGCAGGACTCTCGGATGGCAATGTGGCGATGGCGTGCAGCTTGGAAGGCAGAAGGCGGGCATCCGTGACACCTGTGTGCGGCCCAAAGGAACCAGAGGGCCGTTTCCTGGCTGTCTTTGGAGATCGCCCGTCGGCTGCCTCCGGCCCTGACCGATCGCACATCGGCGACGTGCCTGCGCGTTGCAGGATGATGGAGCTGCCGCTACGTTCGCCGCGTCATCTGGAAGGGGAGAAGCGATGAGCAAGAGAATTGCAACCTGGACCGTGGCCGGCCTGCTGGCGCTTGCGCCATTCGGCGCCGCGGCGCCTGCCCTGGCGCAGGCGGCATCGCCCAATCAGCCGATCACCGGCATCTCCGTGACAACCCGAAGCACGGCCGACGCCATCATCACGGCGATCGACGCGGCCAATCGTATGGTGACCGTGCAGACCAGCGATGGCCGCACCGTGCGCGGCAAGGTGAGCGAGGCGGTGGGAGGCCTCGCCGACGTCAAGGTCGGCGACCGTATCGAGGCGGCCTTCCGCCAGACCATGACGTTCGTCCTGCTCGGACCCAATGCCAAGACGCCCGCCGATCGGATGCAGTCGCGCGACGTCGTGGCGAGCGGCGGGGGCGCGCCCCCGGCGGGCGCAATGGCGACCACGGCGACCGCGACCTGGATCGTCACGGCCGTCGACACCGCGCGCAACACAATCTCGATGGTCGATCCCGCTGGCGGCCGGGTCGAAAGCTTCGATGTCGAAACACCTGAAGGTCGTTCGCAACTGCCGAAGGTGAAGCCGGGCGACAAGCTCACGGTGTCGCTGGTCGAGCATGTCTTCGCGGCGGTCGTAAAGAAGTAGCTGCGTTCCCAGCGCTGCGTTGCAGCGCTACACGCCGCCGGGCGCTCGGCGATGCCGAGCGCCCCGAGTGCTAAAGCCCCTGACCGCCCGCCGCCGCGATCGTCTGGCCGGTCACCCAGGAAGCGAGTGGCGAGGCGAGGAACAGCGCCACGTTGGCGATTTCCTCGGGCGTGCCCATGCGGCCGAACGGGATCGATTGCAGGGTGCCGTTGTAGAGCGCCGGGTTTTCGGTCTTGCGCCGGTCCCAGACGCCGCCGGGAAAGTCGATCGAGCCGGGCGCGATGCAGTTCACCCGGACCTTGTCCCTGGCATACATCGCCGCCTGCGTCGTGGTGTAGTGGATCACCGCCGCCTTCATGGCGCCGTAGGGCGGCTGGCGCGCCGAAGGATGGTGCGCGGCGATCGAGGAGATGTTGACCACGCTGCCCTTCGAGGCCTTCAGCGCCGGCAGCGCCTCCTGTGTGGCGTGCACGATCGCCATCATGTCGACGGTGAAGTTGGCGCCCCAGCCCTTGTCGTCATCCGAGGAACCGAAGCCTGATGCATTGTTGACCAGGAAATCGACGCCACCCAGCGCGGCCGCGGCCGCCTTCACATAGCCGCGCACCGCGTCGCCCTTCGAGAGATCGGCACTCATTGCGTGAGCCTTGCGGCCGAGTTTTGCGATCTCGGCCCGTGTTTCCTCCAGCGCCTTGGGATCGCGGGCGCAAATCGAGACGTCGCCGCCGCACTGTGCGAAGCCTAATGCGATCGCGCGGCCGATGCCGCGGCTGCCGCCGCACACGATGGCCTTCTTGCCGGTGAAGTCGATGTTCATGACGCTGCTCTCCCGCGCTCGCTATTTCCAAGGGCCGAAACGTGGCGGCTAGAGGCGAACAAGGCAAGCTCGCCTGGCCGGCCGTCGTCGACCCATATCGTCATGCGAAGGGCCGTCGTGCATCGGGGCGGCCTTTGGATGGACGGTCCTCGCGCGGCGGGAAGCCGTCAGGCGGTCTTCGGCAGCTTGATCGAGTCGAGCCACTCCCGCGCTTCAATCGACGTCCGGAACATTCGGGTGCGGCTTTCGGCGTCGACGGCCATGGCGAACAGCTTGGCGTGACCTTCCAGCCTACGCGCCGGCAGTACGACCGCGATAGGGCCGGGATTGACGTAGCCGGCGATACGCTGGCCGACGATCGCCATGACCCGATTGTCGATCTTGACCACCGCCAACGTCGCGTCGAGCAGCTTACTGTAGGGAATGGCCTGGGCTGCCTCGAGGGCATCGAAGAAACGCACGGCCTCGTCAGGACCCGTTTCGCCCTCGAGAGTGATTTCGACGCGTCTCGCAGAATGGTTGATCGTCCAGCGCACGCCCATGAACGAATCATAGTCCATTCCCGTCTTGCCTTCACGCGCGGAAACATGGCGACGGCGTCATCTCGCCCGGCAGAACGCACCACAGCCGGATCAAGAGTCCTTCGGGCTCCTGTCGAGCATGGCCAGCGCCTGGAGCATGGTCGGCGTCGGCACACCGGCGCCGGGACGCTGCGGCGCGAGCCGTTCCATGGCACGATAGATCTCGCCGACCAGTTCATAAGGCGATTGCGATTCGGCCCGGGCGAGCACCTGCGCGCCAGCCATCAGCATCGCCGGGCTGACGACCGGTGCCGACGCGGCGACCGCGCGCGCTGGGGCGGACTTCGGGGAACGATGCCTGACCACGGTGCGAGGCTAGGCCGGGAAAATTACGGCGACCTTAAGAGGCAGACAGGACCGACCGCCCGTCCGATCGCCTCCAGCTGTGCACAGCTCATGTCTCTGTCGCCCGCCTCCGGGCCGTGGCAATCAATTGTCCAGCGGCCGAATCAGGAGGAGCATTGCGGACTGGATTGCCCGTGGCGGGAGCGAAGAACCGGCAGGCCTATGTCCTGCAGCGCGACCTCGCGCGCTTCCTGGTCCGCGGCGGCGCTGGCTGGGCGTGGCGCGCACTGAAGAACCTCGTCGGCCTGCCGCTCGGCCGGCCGGTCTGGTTCGCGTCCCAGGACATCTTCTTCCGGCTTTATCTCCGTCAGCTTCTGGGCGGCCCACCGGTGCAGATCACCTGCGACATGGCTGAGGTCGCCCATCGCGAGGGCGCAGGCTCGCAGGCCGCGCTGATGATGGCGGCTCTGAACTTCGCGCGGGTGCTGGGGCTTGCCTGGCGCCACACGCCGTTCGTGCCGGTCGATCACGGCGGAGCCGAGGTCGCGCGGCTGACGGAAGCATGGGAGGCGTTCTTCAATCTCGGCGGCGGCGAAATTTCGGTGGCACAGGCGACGGGCGAGGTGCTGAATTTTGGGCCGGCGACGTTCTTCAGGATCCTCGAGCTATTCGTCGATCCGAGGGGCAAGATCCTGCCGGACCACTCGATCATTCCTCTTTTCGATGCGGCGGTGCGGCAGGAATTCCGGCGCAAGTACCGCGCGAACAAACCTCCGGCCCCGGCCCGCGACGCGGGCCGGCTCGTGGTCGCCGTCCATGTGCGCCGTCACATCGAGGGCGATGCCGACCATCCCTACGCCATGGATACGGTCCGCATGGCGCGCACGCTCGAGGCGGTAGAGACCGTGCTGCGGGCGGCGGGCCGCGCCTGGGAAGTGCGGCTGCATTCGCAGGGTGCGCCTGAGGATTTTTCCGCCTTCGCGCGGCCCGGCGTGACGCTGTTCCTCGACACCGACCCGATGAAGAGCCTGGCCGACCTGATCGACGCGGAGATCACGATCCTCAGCCGTGGCAGCTTCTCCTACGCGGCGGGCGTCCTGAGCGAGGGCATCGTGATCGCCGATTCCTACCATCCGCCACAGGATGGCTGGCTGGTCTGTGACGAGTCGGGCGATTTCGACGTGGCTGCGCTCGCGGAACGGCTGGGCTAGCGCCGTGCTCCGAACGAAGAGATCTACTTCTTCTGCACCGCCGGCTCGCCGAGCGACAGCATCAACCGGTTTGCCCAGTTGAAGAACGAAGCGGCGTTGATGATGTCGAGGATGGCGAGTTCGTCGTAGCCCGCCTTGCGCAGGCGCTCGACATGCTCGGGCCCGAAATCGATCGGGATGGCGGTCAACGCCACGGAGACCGCGACCACGGCATTCCATCGCTCGTCACCGAGATCGGCGCCGACGCCCTTTTCCAGCAGGCGGTCGACGTCGGCTTCGCGCTTGCCGTAGACGGCAGCATGGCGGGCATGCACCGACGCGCAGTAGATGCAGCCGTTGAGCCGCGACGTCGCGGCGGCAGCCAGCTCGCGGTCGGCGCGCGGTGCGCCGGCCTGCGGATTGTAGAAGATGTCTTTGTCGGTGCGGGTGCGTGCTTCGAGGATGTCGGGATCGCGCGCCAGCAGGCGGAAATAGTCGGACTTCGAGCGCGCGGCATCGACCAGGCTTTCCTTCTGCCGCGGCGTCAGCGCCATCTCGGCAACCGGTTCGAGCCACGGCAGCCAGTCCAGCATGTCGCGGGTGAAGACAACCGGCTCGGTGTGGCCGGCCGGGATCAGCGTCTTCTCGCTCATGTGCTCTTCCCCCCTGTGTTCCCGCGCATGGCGATGAGTCCCGCGACCACCCGGATCTGGAAGGCGAGGAACGAGACGAGCTGCGACAGGGTCACGATGTCGGTCGTCGACCAGCCGGCATTGAGCATGGCAGCAAGAGTGGCCGGTTTGGCGTCGCGCGGGTGATAGACCAGCATGTGGACATGCTCGAAGGCCGACGATAGCCGCGGGCCCAGCACATGGCGGGAGCTCATGGTGACGGCGTAGTTCAGTCCCTCGCTGTTCTCCCGGCTGAGCGGGCCCGCCGGATAGTGGCCGTAGGGACCGTGCGCGTGCGCGGTGGTAGCTTCGCTGGCGATCGCGACCTGCAGTTCGGGGCCGCCGCCCGCTTCGATGAGCAGGGCGCGGTAGAAATCGACGGTCTCGGTCCTGCCGTGCAGGGCGGCCACGAAGGCCGCTACCGCACTGCGCTCCAGGGCGGAAAAGCCGCCGAAGTCTTTCGGTGCGAACAGGGAATCGTAGCTCGCTTGGGCGTGTTTCTTCGCTTCGGCGCGATTTTCGCGCGCCTTGTCGAGCGCGCTGCCGGCCACGATGCCAGCCAACTGGTTGATGATGTCGAGACTCATCAGGCCACCCGCCTTTCGCCGCTGTCGCGTTCGGGCGACCAGCCGAGCGCCGGTGCCACCTTCTCGGCCATCAGCTCGATCGACCGCAGGATGTAGGGATGCGGCGGATCGATCGAATGGCTCTGGATCGTCATGTCGGTAGCGCGTTTCAGCGTATCGTCGGCGAGGAGCGAAGCTGCCACCTCGTCCGGCGTGCCCATGTGGATGTCGAAGCGCGCGACCAGGTCGCCCACCAGGTTGCCTGACGTGAAGCTGCCAGCGGCGGCCAGACGCGCGCGCTGGCGCCTGGCGCCGGCTTCCGCGAGCTTCACCGCCTCGGCATGGTCGTCGGCCACGAAGACGGTGCGCGAGGCGAGGATGCGCGGGGCCCGGCCTTTCGGCAGAGCTTCGAGATAGGCGTCGATCATCGGGTTCTGGATGTCGGCCAGCGTCGCGTTCGGCTTGTCGGTCGGGCGCGGCTGGGTCCGCGACAGCATCAGCCCGTCGCCCGCCAGGCCGGCGCGTCGGGCGCCCTCGACCGAGAAGGTCGCTTGCCAGATGCGGTCGGCGAGGCCGGGGCTGGTCGGGTAGAGCTTGTCGCCGCCATCCAGCGTGTCTCCGGTCCAGGCCCGGCGCATGGTCTCGAGATTGTCGCCCATCAACCTGTGTCGGGCGTTGCTGTCGAGGCCGAAGGCCGTGAAGGCGGTCAGGTTGCCGCCCGGCCCGACGCCCACTTCGAGGCGCTGGTCGCACATCAGGTCGAGGACGGCCGCGTCCTCGGCGACCCGGATGCCCATTTCGAGCGGCAAGGTGACGATGCCGGTGCCGAGCCTGATGCGGCGCGTGCGTGCCGCGGCCTGCGCGAGGAAGACGAACGGCGAGGGCAGTCCGCCCTCGGCCTCGTGGAAATGATGCTGCGCGATCCAGGCCGACTGGAAGCCGCAGCGCTCGGCCTGCTGGATCTGCTCGATCGCCAGCCGGTAGCGCTCGGCGGCGCTGGTCTCGTCGAGCAGTCGTGTGAAAAAGCCCAGCCGCTTGATCGAAATCTTGGTCGTCATCGAAGGCACACTAGGCAACTCCACCTCCCCGTTCAAATGGGGAGGTGGCGGCGTCAGACGCCCACGGAGGGGGCATGGGCGGCGATGTTGCCGCAAACGACCCCTTCACCCGCGCCCTGCGCGCGGGGACTTCCCCATAGAGTTGGGAGGAGGGCTCCTCCTCACCCGCCCAGCAGCGCCGGGCTCGCCTGGACTTCCTTGCGTTCCACCTTCTTCACGATCTCGGTCAGCTTGGCGTGGGTCGGCGCCGGCACGCCGATGAAATTGCCACGCTCGGCGACATAGCCGTTCATGAACTCGATTTCGGTACGGCGGCCCTTGCGGATGTCCTGGGCCATCGATGGCCGCTGGATGTCGGCGCGCGGGTTGGGATTGGTGTTGGAGCCCGGCCGCAGGATCGTCTCGATCTCGTCGAGGGCGGCCTTGTCGCCTTCGCTCGCCTTGGCGAGAGTTTCCGGTTCCATCTTGCCGATCTTCTCGATGTGGTAGCCCAGCGCCTGGCCGACGCGGACAGCCTCGCCGCCGAGCTTGATCGAGAAGCGGCGAATCGCGTCGTTGCGGTCGCAGTCGGCGCCGGTCAGGCCAGTCGCCGCCGAGACGCCGTTCTTCATGCCGTTCTGGCAGAGCTTGGACCAACGCTCGCCCCACAGGTTGGTCGTGGTCTTGGCACTGTCGATGCGTCCGACCATGTCGCGCAGTTCTTCCACGCGCTTGGTGATGCGGCCGTGCACTTCACCGACCCGGAACACCGTGTGCTTGTCGCCGCCCTTGGCAACGGTGCGCCGGATGCGGGCAGCCTCGAACATGTCGACCGAGATCAGCGACGCCACCATGCCGACCGTCTTGCCCCAGCCGACCTGGTTGGCGATACGCTCCTCGTTGAGGCAGTTCTGCAGCGACACCACGAAGCCGTCCGGCGCCAGATACTGCTTGATCAGCGCCGTCGCCCATTCGGTGTCGTAGGACTTCATCGAGACGAAGGCGATGTCGATCGGCTTCTGCCGCGACAGCGCTTCCATCTCGGTGAGATGCATGGTCTTGGCGTTCCTGACCGTGATCTTCTCTTCCGGCGTCACGCCGTCGAGTTCGAGTCCGCGGCTGCGGATGGCCTCGATGTTCTCCGGCCAGAAATCGATCAGGGTGACGTCCTCGCCGGTATGGGCGAGCCAGCCGCCGACATATCCGCCCAGCGCGCCGACGCCGACGACCGCGATTCGCTTCTTTGCCATGATTTCCTCCTACGCCGGCAGCTTGGCGAGGAATGCCTCGACTGCCTGATTGAACAGTGCGGGCTGGTGCAGGTTGGCTGCATGGCCCGCATTGGGGATCACGACCTTGGTCGATCCCTTGATCTTGGCCGCCATGTAGTCGGTGGCGGCGAGGAAGTTGGTGTCGTCGGCACCGACGAGAACGAGTGTCGGCACCTTGATGCCCTCGAGCGACTGGATCACCCGGTCGTTTTGTTGCGCCAGCATGCCGCGCGCGGCACCGGCGAGGCCGGTCGCATCGCGGTGGCGTGTGAGCTTGACCTCGTCGCTCTGGTTCAGCGCCTTCAGGCCTTCGGCGTCGAACTTCGCCGCGCGCGCGTTGGCGGTCTCGTTCCACTTGGCGCGGGCCTCGTCCTTCTTGAAGCCCGGGCCGGTGTCGAAAAGCATCAGCGCCCGCACCCGGCCGGGATGGCTGGCGTGAAAGGCGAGCGACATGTAGCCCCCGAGCGACAGGCCCGCGACGATCGCCTTGTCGGCGCCCACCTTGTCGAGCAGGGCGCGCATGTCGCCGATCGTCAGCCCCTCGGAATAGAGCGCCGGGTCGGTCGGATAGTCGCTTTCGCCGTGGCCGCGGAAGTCCCATACGATCACCTGGTAGCGGTCCTTCAGCGCCGCCACCTGGCCGTCCCACATGCGTGAGGTCGAGCTGTAGCCGTGGCTCAGCAGGATGGTGGGCCCGCTGCCATGGACCTCGTAGTGGATTTTCACGCCGTTGCGGTCGAGCTTGGCCATTTATGCCGCCACCCTGGTCTCACCGCGCGCCTTTTCGTGATAGCGGTCGGCATCTTCCTGAAGAATCAGCCTGTCCTCGAGCAATTGCGCGACGACGGCTTCGACCTTGGCGAGATAGTCGCTTCGGCCCTTGTAGCGCGCTGCGATCTTGTCCGCCGGAAATACGAGATAGGAGCCGTCGCGATCGGCCAGTTCACCCCTGGGGTACGGCGGCTTGTATTCGTTCCAGCCGGTGTAGGTGGCGAGCGGCACGGCAATATCAGGAAGGCGAATGCCCGCGACCTCGTTGCCGTCGGCGTCGACCTTGCTGACGAGCGTCCGGTATATCCTGTCGCCTGCCGTCACCTTGTTGGTGACGCGCACCACGGCCGCGCCCGGGATCACCGGGAAGCCGGTTTTGTCCGGTTCGACCAGGGTGCCCGCGGCGAGAGTCGGCACGCGGCTGGGCGGCGGCGCGGTGCCCTTCGTC
>CAYZQZ010000020.1:0-16124 GCA_964480235.1 uncultured Reyranella sp.
ATCTGCCGGGCTGCTGGTGGTGCGGCAGGAGAGCTTCCCGCTGGTCGACCTGCGCATCGACCTCAGCCCGCAGCCGCTCGCCGAGCTCAGGTTTCTATGGGAACTCTATCAGCCACAGATGAACGACTACGTGGTGCGGGTGGTGGAGCCGGACAAGGCGGTGGTGCCGTCTTGAGTGGCGCTTAGACTCCGCCGCTCTTGCGCTTCCAGAAGGCGGCGACGCCCCTGGCGAACTCGTCGTAGGCGATGCCGGCGGCTCCCGCCCCGTGCGGGGCGATCGCCTTGATCGCGCACTGGCCGACATGCTCGCCGAGTGCGCGGTAGGCCTCGAACTGGCCCTCGTTGAAGAACTGGTCGGCGGTCGATTCGTGCGGGAAGGACGTGCTGCGGTTGCGGTACTCGGCCACCACCTCGTCCTCGTCGCCGCTGACGCTCGATTTCAGGTAGAGCAGGTAGCCCGGCTCGGGGTCGCCGGGATAGGCGATGCGGCCGATCGCGATATGCTCGTGGCTGCAGGCGTTGGGGCCGAGCCGCAGGGCGTCGAGATGCAGGTCGATCTCGATGCCGAGGTCGATCCGCGCGGTGCGCATCAGGGTCGCCAGTCCGAAGAAATGCATCTCGGGGTCGGCCTCGCCGTCGCCGATGACGATGAACTTGCAGCGCCGGCGCAGCAGCTCGATGGTCGCGAGGTTCTCGATGTGGCCGCCGTCGGAGAGGTTGACCCAGCGGCCGCGCTCGTTCAGCCGCATCAGCATCTCGGCGAGCAGCGCCCACGGCCGCACGCGCCAGCGGAAGCGCTCGCCGAAGGAGTTCTTGGGCTTGATCAGCAGGCGGCCGGCCTCGATCGCCTGGCCCGGGGCGACGTCGACCTCGTCGTAGGCGGTGAAGACGTATTCGCGGCGCTCGCCGGGCGTCGCACCCGTGACGGTCACGATCTGCCGGCCTTCCGCGCCGTCGCCGAGCGAGACGGTGCCGGCGATCTCCGAATGCAGGCGCCGTCCCTGCCGGCCGATCAGCCGCCAGCCGCGGCGCACGGAGTCGCCTGTCTTGACCAGCAGCTCGGCGTCGGCGGTGTAGCGGTAGATCCGGCTCTCGCCGCCCTCGTCCGCCGTCACCGTCACCAGGCTGCCGCCATCGTCTGCCGGCGCCACCGTCACGGTGCCGTCGATCTCGCTGGCGGGCAGCGTGCGGTAGCGCATCACGGTGCTGATCGCCGAGCCGAGATAGCCGCCGCCCGAGACGGTCGAGAGATAGTCGAAGTGGCGGAACAGGCCGCTGTCGTGCAGCGCCTGGGCGATGCCGAGATTGAAGGCGGCGGAGCGGATGCCGCCGCCCGAGAAGGCGAGCCCGGCCAGCCCGTGCGACGGCGTGGGCTCGGGCCGGCTGGCGGCGAAGGCGCGGCCCTGCCCCGCCGCACCGAGACACACCCAGCGCTGGCCGAGCGAGACGCGTTCGCCGGCGAAGACCTCGGCGAAGGAGAAGCCGGCGTCGCCCCCACGCGCCGTCGACTTCCGGCCGAACGGCCACCACGACGCTTTCGGCTTTTCTCCCTGGGCCCTGGCGGCAGCCCGCGCGTGCTTGCGCCGCGCCTTGTCGGCACGGTCCTGGAAATGCTCCTCGACCCGGCCGGGGTTGGGAATCCAGACGCCCAGCCGAACGTTGATCAGGGTCATGAAGGCGACCAGCGCCGGCGAGGTGGCGCGGCCCATGTTGGGTGAGGCGGCGGCGGCGGAGATCGCCATGGCTCCCGCGAGATGAACCTGCGGGAAGACCTGCTCGAGGCTGGCGGTGCGGCAGTAGCCGGTGCGTTCGCTGCCGACGAATTTCTGGCTGAAGATGAAGAAGTCGCTGTGGCGGTCGCGCAGACCGATATCGTCGCTGCCCTGCAGGTTGAGCGCCACGTTGATCAGGTGATAGGGCGCGACCGAGCCGGTGGCGCGGTAGCTGAGCTCGCCGAGCGGCACGTCGTCCTCGATCGCGACCTTGCCGTCGCGACCGGCGCCGAGCAGGAAGGCGGCGGCCAGCCGGTCGCGGTAGAGGCCGTGGATCGAGGTCTGGTTGATGTCGACCAGCAGCCAGCAGAAGATCAGCGCCTCGACCGCGCTGGCGAAGACGAACAGGCTGTTGGCCAGCACCGTGCGCCGCTCGACCGACATGTCGGCGCCGAACTGCTGGTAGCTGAGGCCGATCGCGACCAGCAGCACGACATGAAGCAGCGTGAGCACGAGCAGGATCAGGCCGAGCCGGCCATATTCGGCACGCGAGAAGGTCCGGCTGATCGCGCCGAGGATCGCCACGATCGCGATGCCCAGGATGTAGACGAGCGGCGGGATGAGCAGGATCAGCGCCAGATGGACCGGGGCTGCGATCTTGTCGTCGGCCCGGCCGAACTGCGGCGGATAGAGCAGGAAGTCGGCGACCACGACGACGACCAGCAGCGGCAACAGCACGCCGACCAGGGCGACCGCCATGACCGCGAGTTTCTTCCACCAGCCCTTCAGCGCGTTGATCAGTTTGGGCGCAGCGCTGAGCGCGCCGAGGCCGATCGTGGCGCCGCCGAGATATTCCTTCCACGGCAGGTCGCCGCCATAGGCGACCCTGAGCCTGTGATAGTGGCGCACCAGGAACGGCAGCAGCTCGATCACCACCACGGCGAGCAGCAGCAGCAAGGCGATGGCAAAGGTCTGCTCGTAAAGATCGCGCGAGCGCACCGAGCTGTCGCTGCCGCTGGCGAGGCTCCGCTGGTAGCGCGCGATCTTGGTCAGCAGCATCGCCACCGGGAACAGGAAGATCCAGGCGAGCACGGCGGCCAGCGCCCAGGGCGACAGGCGGCTGCCCGATTCCAGCCAGTCGTAGGACAGGCTGAGTGCCAGCCCGAAGAAGAGCAGCGGCGGCACGACGATCAGGTTGTTGATGAAGATGCCGCGCAGCAGCACGGCGGCGATTCGCAGGTAGTCGAGCCAGCCGCCGACCGCCATGTAGTTGGAATGGTTGCGCCACCAGGTCAGAAACGGCGATTCGGCGGCGCCGTGGGTCAGGGGAAAGGGAAAGTCGCCATAGGTAACAGGCGCGACGGGGTTGGCCGTCGTACCGATCGCGGCGATCGGGTCGACGGCGGCAGCCGGCTTGGCGTCGGCGTCGCTCATGGCCCTCTCCTCATGACGTCGTCCTCATGACGCCGTCCTCATGACGGCACCCTCATGACGGCCCCTTCATGACGGCAATAGCTCGCCGACCTGCAGCTCGCTGACCGCGGCGTCGACCCGGCGGACCACGGCATCGATCGCCTCGCGGCCGCGCTCGTTGCCGAGATCCATGCCGCCCGAGGTGAAGACCGCGACGAACAGGCCGCACAGCACGGCGAAACGATAGGCCTGCCAGCAATCGTCGAAGCTGAAGCCGCTGACTCCCATCTTCAGCAGCGTGTCGTGATAGCGGCGCAGCAGGTCCTTCTCCGATCTGTGGCGGTGCTCGATTGGGATCGAGTTGCAGATCAGGTAGGCCACGTCATAGAGCGGCCCGCTGCGGCCGGAGATCTGCCAATCGACGGCGGCCATGCCGTCCTCGCCGAGGCCGGGCGCGAACAGGAGATTGTCGGCGCGGAAGTCGCCATGGACGAAGGTGCGCACGCCGGAGGCGAGCTGCTTGACCACCTGCGCCGCGACCGGCGCCAGGCGCTCGGCGGTCTTGCGGGTGTAGGCGCTGAATAGGTCGGCATGATTGGCGAGCGCGGGGCCGACGAAGCCCTGGTAGCCGCCCTGGACCGCGAGGCCGTAGTTCGGGTCGGCGAAATCGAACAGCGCCTCCATGCCGCCGGCATCGACCTTGCCCCACCAGGCGCCGTGCAGGCGGCCGAGTGCGGTGATCGCGGCCTCGGCCTGGGCGGGCGTCAGGCCCGCGACCTGGTCGCCCGGCGTGGCACCGCCGAGATCTTCCAGCAGCAGAGTGAAGGAATGGTCGGCGGGATCGAGCGCGGCATGAAACAGGCGCGGCGAACGGATCGGCGAGTACCGCGCGAGCTTCGTATAGAAGGCGACCTCGCGCGGATAGAAATGGAGCAGGCGCGCGACGCCCGCGTTGGTCGGGTCGGCAGTCGGGAACTTGGCGATCAGGCTGTCGGGGGCGCCCTCCTGCGGCTTGTCGTAGCCGATGGTGAGCCGCGAGACCTCCGCCATCAGGCCGATGCCGAGGCCGAGGTTTCTCGCCTCGACAGCGGTCACGGTCGCAACCGACAACACGCCGTTCTTGCGCAGGACGCCATCGAGCCAATCGGCCTTTACCGCAGCCGCATTACCTGGCCAGTCGCCCATGCCTCTGCCCCCGATATCTTCTGTCGATCCCGTCAGCTCACCCGGAGCATCGGATCGTTGCGGCGATTATGATCGCGAAGCCCGGCGCCAGACAACAAGTTGCGGCAGTTTCTGCAGCGCTGCCTCCTCAATCGCAGCAGCTCTGATGTGCGAGACATTCAGCGAGACACGGCGCGCGGCCGCATGCTTAGGTGCTGCCGCCTTGCAGGTCGTCGGGGGAAGACAGCAGCCATGACAAGCCCATCGATCTACGACGCCTCTTCTCTCGAAGTGGTCTGTAGCGGGCTGGGCTATTCCGAGGGGCCGGTCGCGATGGCCGACGGCTCGATCCTGCTGGTCGACATCAAGAAGGAATGCCTGACGCGCGTACGGCCGAATGCGTCCGGAGGGGGTGAATCGACGGAGAAGGTCGTCGACATTCCGGGCGGGCCCAACGGGGCGGCGATCGGGCCGGACGGGCGTCTTTATATCTGCAACAGCGGTGGCTTCGAGTGGGTCGAGTTCCCGCTGCCGGGCGGCCAGGTGATCTCGGTCGGCGAGGCGCAGGCGCACACCTATAAAGGTGGTGCGATCCAGGCAGTCGATCTCGCCACGGGCAAGCTCGAGACGCTCTACACCGAGTGCGCGATCGGCACCGACATGGCCGGGCTGGGCCCGCGCGTGCCCAGGGAGCATGCCGCGCCGTCGGTGCTGCGCGGCCCCGACGACCTGGTGTTCGATTCGAGCGGCGGCTTCTGGTTCGCCGATTTCGGCAAGTCGCGGCGGCGCGACAAGGACATCACCGGCATCTACTACGCACGGCCGGACGGCAGCCACATCCGCGAGAAGATCTTCCCGCTCGACGGGCCGAACGGCGTCGGGCTGTCGCCGGCCGGCGACCGGCTCTATGTCTCGCTGACATACCGGCGGCAGGTTCTGTACTGGGAGCTCGACGGGCCGGGCAGCATAAAACCCAATCCCGTGACCCTCGACGGCGCCTACGTGCTGAACGCAGCGATGCCGGGCGATCTCGATTCGCTGAAGGTCGATTCCGCGGGCAACGTGCACGTGCTGACGATCCTTCCGTCGAAGACGGCGTTCTGCAACGGCGGCGTGACCGTGCTGTCGCCCCGGGGCGAGATCCTGGAGTTCTTCGAGATCAAGGTGCCGGGCAAGTTCACGCCGCTGCCGTCGAACCTGTGCTGGGGCGGGCCGGACCGGCGTACCGCCTACATCACCTGCGGCGGCACCGACACGCTGGTCAAGGTGCGCACGTCGGTCGCCGGCCTGAAGCCGGCGTTCTGAGAAGTAGCCGGCCTGACGCCGGTTGGCTGACGAAGACATGAAAGTGGGCGGAGAGAACGGGATGTCCAACCCTGGCGAAACTTCCTCGAAGGCGTGGCGGCAGAATCTCGGCGTCATCCGGCGGCTGTCGCTGGTCGCGATGCTGCTGCGCACCGGCCTGGCCCGTCGCGGCCAGCATCCCAAGCAGCACGCCTCGGTGCGCGCGACCTTCGAGGTGCTGGACGACATTCCCGCAGCCTACAAGATCGGGCTGTTCGCCAAGCCCGGCACCTATCACACGCTGATCCGCTTCTCGAACGGCCCGCAGGAGGACGATCGCGAACAGGGCCCGCTCGGCATGGCGATCAAGGTGCTGGGCGTGCCGGGCGAGAAGATCCTGCCGGCCGAGGCCGACGCCACGACCCACGATTTCATCATGATCGACGGGCCGACCTTCTTCGTGCGCAACATCGAGTCGTACGCCCGTCTGTTCAAGGAGCTGTCCCGGCTGAAGCCCGGCGCGAAGCCCGAGAAGTGGCTGGCCTGGGTGGCGGCGCAGAACCCGAAGGACGTCGAGGTCGCCGAGAACTACCACAACCGCGTCGCCGACAGTTCGCTGGCGCGGCCCTACTGGAGCCAGGTGCCATATGCCTGGGGCACCGACGGCAAGGCGATCGCGCGCTACAGCGTCCAGCCGCACCCGGGCAACATGCCGGCATCGATCCCGCCGCAGTTCCGCGACAAGGATTACCTGCGCGAGACGATGGTCGGCCACCTGACCAGGGCCGCCAAGCCGGCCGGATTCGATTTCTACGTACAGCTCGGGCCCGATGCGACCGAGGCGACGATCGAGAATCCGACTGTCGAATGGACGACGCCGGTGCAGAAGGTCGCGGTCGTCACCATCCCGCCGCAGGAGTTCGACCGGCCCGACCGCATCCGCTTCGGCCAGAGCCTGTCGTTCAACCCGTGGCACGCGCTGCCCGAGCACCGGCCGCTCGGGCAGATGAACGAGATCCGCCGCGTGGTCTATGTCGCGAGTTCGAAGCTGCGCCACTTCTTCAGTCTGACGCGGCGGCGCGAGCCCACCAGCGTCGAGGTGCCGCCGGCGCCGAGCGCGGCGTGGAAGATGGCGTGGATCCTGACCGCCGTGTTCGCGCTGTCGGGGCTCGCCATCGCGGCCGCCAAGATCGGGCCGTCGCTGTTCGTCTCGGTGCCGACCTATCCCGCCGTGGAGCGGCAGGTCTGGCAGGAGCAGAACTGGTCGCCGGCGGCGCGCGAATGGTACCACCACGCCCACCAGGGCGGGCAGTTCCCGCCGATGATCAACGTGCCGTTCGAATGGTTCGTGGCGCTGGAGCAGCCCAACCGGCTGTGGGGCTCCGCGGGCCTGCTGGCCGACCAGACCTATCTCGACCGCTTCGGGTTCATTCCCTCGACCACCGAATCGGGCGCCTACGACTGGCGGCACTGCGGCGAGCCCAAGACGGATGCCGGCTACGGCAGCAAGTACGACAGCGGCACGGGCTCACCGACCTGGCGGCACAAGCTGCCGGTCGGCTTCGCCTGCAGCGATGCCGCGACCGATCCGATGCTGCAGCCCGACGGGCGGCCGTGGCGGCATGCGGCGACCGACGGACAGCTGAGCGCGATCGGGCTGACCTGCGCGGCCTGCCACACCGGCCGGCTGACCTACGGCAAGACCGAGCTGCTGATCGACGGCGGCTCGGCGATGACCGACATCGTGAAGCTCAACACCGCGATCGGCCTGTCGCTGTTCTTCACCAAGATGCTGCCGGCCCGCTTCGACCGCTTCGCGCTGCGCCTGCTCGGGCCCGATGCCAACGACGCCTCGCGCGCGGTGCTGAAGCGGCAGCTCGACCAGGTGGTGGGTCGGGTCGCGGCGCTCAAGAAGCTCGACGACGGGGTCAAGAAGCAGTCGGCGATCGAGGGCTTCGGCCGGCTCGATGCGCTGAACCGCATCGGCAACCAGGTGTTCTCGATCGACCTCGACCGGCCGGAGAACTACGCCGGCAGCTCGGCGCCGGTGCATTACCCGCGGATCTGGGACATGCCGTGGCTGGAATGGGCGCAGTACAACGCCTCGATCGGCCAGCCGATGGTGCGCAATGCCGGCGAGGCGCTGGGCACCGGCGGCAACATCGCACTGCTGGGCACGCGGCCGGGCGCCAACGACCTCACCGCGCCGCTCTTCAGCTCGACGGTGAAGTTCGAGACCCTGCACGAGATGGAGAAGCTGCTCGCAGGCAGCCAGCCGGACGCCGCGAAAGGCTTCACCGGCCTGCGCGCGCCGAAATGGCCGGCCGAGATACTGGGGCCGATCGACCAGAAGCTCGCCGAGAAGGGCGCCAAGCTTTATGCCGACATCTGCCAGCATTGCCACCTGCCCCCGACGAAGAGCGCGGCGTTCTGGAACGACGAATACTGGACCAAGCCGAACGCGGCCGGGCAGCGCTACCTGATCACCAACGTGATCCCGATCGAGGAAGTCGGCACCGACGAGGCGCAGGCGGCCGACCTGCTCAAGCGCACGGTGAAGACGCCGCCCGAGTTGGGCCTGACCACGGACAGCTTCGGCCCGGCGTTGGGCGAGCTGGTCGGCAAGGCTGTCGAGCGCTGGTATAACGTCCAGAAGGTGCCGCCGGACGAGCGCAGGGAGATGGACGGACACCGCCCGAACGAGGTGCGCGCGCCACTCGCCTACAAGGCCCGCCCGCTCGAAGGCGTGTGGGCTGCCCCGCCCTACCTGCACAACGGCTCGGTGCCCTCGATCCAGGACCTGCTGACGCCGCCGGACGAGCGGCCGAAGAGCTTCTGGCTCGGCCATCGCGAATACGATCCGATGAAGCTCGGCTATCGCACCGACAGGCTGTCGGGCGGCTTCGAGTACGATACGTCCGTGCGCGGCAACACCAACACCGGTCACGAATTCAACGACGGCTACAAGCCCGGCGGCCCCAACCGCAAGGGGCTGATCGGCCCCCGGCTGAGCCCCGACGACCGCAAGGCGCTGATCGAGTTCCTGAAGTCGATGTAAGGCGCCGGTTCCGCCCGGAACCGGTGATCCTGCGGCGCGCGGGCTGCGTAGAAGCGATATGAAAATCGCAATAAGTCGGCCCTGGGCAAGCTCGCTCTCGATCCTGGCACTGTCGTTCCTCGGCGCCTGCGCCTCGCCGCCGCAGATTGCGGCGACTTCCGGCTCCCCGCCGCTCGCCATGGAAGAGTTCTTTGCCGGCACGACGGCAGGCGAAGGCGCGTTCGTCAACAGCTGGACCGGCAGCGAGCGGCGCTTCGCCGTGACCATCGTCGGCACCTGGGACGGCCAGGAGCTGATCCTGGTCGAGGATTTCGCCTACACCGACGGCGAGAAGGATCGCAAGACCTGGCGCCTCAGGAGGCAGGGGCCGGGCATGTTCACCGGAACCCGCGAGGACGTGGTCGGCGAGGCCCGGGTCTGGAGCGACGCCGGACAGGTGCGCCTGGAGTACGACGTCGCGCTCGGCGGCTGGACGGTGCACTTCGCCGACGTGCTGGCGCTGCGTCCCGACGGCTCGCTGCTCAACCGCGCCGTCGTCGGCAAGTGGGGCATCCGCATCGGCCGCGTCGAGCTGGTGTTGCGCAAGACCTCGAGCTGAGGAGCGGCACGGCGCTCCAAAATCCGGACAAGCAAAAGGCCCCGTCGGCTTTCGCCCCGGGGCCCTTCTTCTCCTGCCGCACCAGCCAGTACATCCGTGGTCAGGTGCTCGAGGAGATCGCCGATGCGAGACCGGCGACTGGATCGTCAGTCGACCCGCTTCAGATTCTCGGCGGACATCTTGCCGCTGCGGCTGTCCGACATCAGGTCGAACGAGACCTTCTGGCCTTCGATCAGACGATCGATGCCGGCGCGCTCGAGGGCGCTGATGTGCACGAAGGCATCCTTGCCGCCGTCATCCGGCTGGATGAAGCCAAAGCCCTTGGTCGCGTTAAACCACTTCACGGTTCCCGTCGTCATGGAAAACCCTTTCACTACATAGACGTGCTAGCCCGCCAGAGTGAGGCAGGCCGTCGAATTCGCATAATTTCGGGAGAGAGGTCGGAAGCCGCCGCCGACTGTCAAAGGGCGCGGCAAAGTCATCAGTCCGTGTATCGACAGGCTGCATATGGGCGCTTTCGCCCCCGATTGCAAGGGGCACACCAGCGCAGTCGCCGAACGTCCCATTGTGCGCGCCGCCGACAAGGCCCATTGTGCAGCTTCACCTGCGCGATCCGAGACACGCTTGCGACTTCCGAAAAGGAAGCCGGTTGATCGGGCGCGCGGCCGGAATTGGGACGCGCTGGCGACACGCGGCCACGGAAGGGCTCACAGCATGACGACCACGACGCGATATCGCGTGAACGTGTCCCGCCGCGGCCCACCGGCCCGGCCGTTCGGCTGGGAGATCTGCCACAGCGAAGACGGTACGGAAGTGCAGCGCTCGACCGAGACGTTCCGCGCCCGGCACGAGGCGATCGCCAATGCCGAGACCGTCGCGCGCGCGCTCGAACTCAGGTTCGCCAACGATGCCTGAGCGGATGCGTCGCCCGCATATGACGGGACAATACTGATGCGCCATCTCGGAGTATTGCGCGGCAGCGGCGTGATCGAGCGCAACGGCCAGGCGCTCGGCCAGACAACCTACGAATTCGACGGCTACCTTCTGAAGCAGGGCGAAGTCGTGGCCTCGGGCGAGATGCACATGGATGCCGGCACCCTCGCCGACGCCTTCGGTCGCAACGACCTGACCTTGCGGACCGACGACGGCCGCACGCTGTCGATCCGGTTCAGCGGCAAGCTGCCGCCGTCGGGCCGGACAGTGGCCCACGCCGACGTGCGCGATGGGCTGCCGCCGGAACGCGAATGGCGGCGCCTGAAGCGCTAGGCGCGACGGAGATGCGCCGGCGAGCCGACCGGCATCGCTTCTAGCGCCCTTTGGAGCGTGCGCCGGAGCCCATCTCGACCGACCGGTCGGTGCGCGGCTTCTGCTGCTGGGCGCGCGGCGCCGACACCGGTACGGTCTGCCAGTCGCGCTGGCGCGAGGAATCGGGCTGCACGGGACGCGGCAGCGAATCGAAATGCTCCCTGCCCGACACCGTGAGATGCATCGTACCCTTTGACGGTTCGATCAGGCGCAGTTTGAGCAGGCGATCGAGGTCGGCGCGGCGCAGCATGCGCACCTCTGATTCGCCAAAGGCGACGCGGCGCAGGGTGACCGCTTCGTCATCGGTCAGAATGAACAGATGTTTGACGCTGCTGCCCGCCTCGCGTGTCGTCTCGCTTGTCATGTGTATGGCTCCGGCCGGCGATTGAGGGGACGCCAACCCGGCCCATCGACGGCGGCCCATGAACGAGGCCAGTCGACGCGGGCCAGAGCGAGCGGCGAGTAGATTTTCGGGAAGCCGTTTCACCATGGGCCGCGGACGCCGCCGCGGCAAGGCTTGTTTGGGTGACGCTCAGCCTTCCGGCACGCCGGCCTTCAGAAGGCCCTCGATCACCCGCTCGCGCTGGGCCAGGAAGGTCGGGTTGTCGCTCGCCGCGCCGGCGCGATAGCGGCGCATGGTGAATTGGGGATTGAGCGCCAGGCCGGCACGCACCGCTTCCCTGGCCGCATCGAGCCGGCCGAGATGGGCGAGCGCCGCCGCCAGCAGGAAATAGGTGTAGGGATTGTTGCGGTTGAGGGCGAGCGCGCCCTCGAGCTGCGCCACCGCCTCCTCGTCCCTGCCGAGGAACAGCTTGGCGTCGCCCGCGATCGACAGCCACGCGGCGCAGAACGGATCGCGCGGGCTGAGCCGCAGCGCATCCTCGACATGCTGGGCGGTCTCCTCGCTGCGGCCGAGACGGTACTTGGCCAGGCCGATCAGGGCGTGGGCGGGCGCGAGGTTGCGGTCGAGCGCCAGCGCGCGCTCGCAGGCGGCCATGCCCTGCGGTGCGCGGTTGGTCTGGATTTGCACCAGCCCGAGGAACAGATGCGCGGCGGCGTGCTCGGGCGCGAGCGACAGCGCCTTGCCGAGCGACTGCTCGGCCTCGGCGAGGCGCTGGGCGCGATCGTCGGCGGCATAGAGCGAGACGCGCAGCGCGTTGGCGTAGGCGCCCCACACCATGGCGTCGATGTTGCCGGGGTCGAGCGAAAGTGCCCGGTCGAAATAGTCGCGCGCCTGCACCAGATAATCCGGCGTGTTGCCCTGGTTGAGGGCGGCCATGCCCTGGAAATAGAGGTCGAGCGAGTCCGGATCGGGCGCGCGCTCGGCGCGCCGCGCCTCGGCACCGATCAGCTGCGTGCCGAGCTGGCGCGCGAGACGGGCGGCGATCTCGTCCTGCATGTCGAACAGGTCGCCCAGCGGCTTGTCGAAGCGCTCCGCCCAGACATGGCCGCCGGTGCCGGTGTCGCTGAGCTGCACATTGACCCGCATGCGATCGCCGCCGCGCTGAACCGAGCCCTCCAGCGCATAGCGCGTGCCGAGCTCGCGGCCGACCTGCATGACGTCGACCGGCTTGTTCTTGTAGGTGAAGGCGGTGTTGCGCGCGATCACGACCAGGCCGCTCATGCGGCTGAGGTCCGTGGTCAGGCTCTCGGTGATGCCGTCGACGAAGTATTCCTGCTGCGGATCGCCGCCGATATTGGCGAAGGGCAGCACGACGATGGAGAGCCGCGGCAGGGCCTGCCGGCGCGCGCGGGCGGCCTGCGCCGCCGACGGAACGGCTGCCGTGGCCGGCCAGTCCACGGCCTGCCATTCGACGCGGAAGGCGCGGATCGGACGGGCGATGTTCTTGAGCGTCAGCTCGCCCAGGGCGACGAGTTTGGCCTTGAGGCGGTCCTGCGCCGCCTCGCGGATCGCGCGCGACACGACGATGCCGCCGGGCGGCGCCTCGGCCTCGAGCCGGGCCGCGATGTTGACGCCGTCGCCGTAGAGATCGTCGCCGTCGACGATCAGGTCGCCGAGATGCAGGCCGACACGGAATTCCATGCGGCGGTCTTCCGGCTCCGCCTGGTTGGCCAGCGCCATGGCCTGCTGGAATTCGATCGAGGCACGCAGCGCATCGACGGCGCTGCCAAATTCGGCGAGCGCGCCGTCGCCGGTCAGCTTGACCAGGCGGCCGCCGTTGCGCTCCAGCGCCGGTTCCAGCCGCTCGCCGCGATGCGCAGTCAGAAGCGCGAGCGTGCCGCTTTCGTCACGGCCCATGAGGCGCGAGAAGCCGACCACGTCGGTGGCAAGAATGGCCGCCAGCCTGCGCCGCTCACGCGCCAATAAATCCGCCCTCTGGATGATTCCCCGCCGGATCGTAGAGGCCGATCAGGGAACGGGCAACGGCTGCAGGGCCAGTGACTTCCGATGCGCGATGTTCGGTTCGACTGAAGTCAGACGGGCTGCACGAACCTGCTCGTGCGCCGGAAGAACGACGGCGCGGTCACCACGAGAATCGCCACGACACCGCCGCACCGACCACGAACTGGTTGGGCGAGCCGTAGGGACCGCTGACGATCGGCGAGGAAGCGGCGACATCGGTCAGACGATTCCAGGCGCCGAAGGCGACGGCGTTCAGCTGGTCGGTGATCCGCCACACCGCGCTTGTGCCGAGGCCGACGCTGCGCAGCCCCGCGCCCGGATAATACTGGGCGTATCCCGAAGCCTGGGACTGGTTGTAATTGACGCCGAAATAGGCCTGGTTGAACGTCGAGTCGGTGACCGACAGGCGCGGCCCGCCCGACACGAAGAAGTTGTCGGCGAGCCGGATCTTGCCGTCGAGCAGCGCGTCGAAGATCAGGCCGTTGCTGCCGCCCAGGCCACGCCGCACTTCGACCTTGGCTGCCAGGAATGGCAGGTCGTAGCGCAGGAAGCCGCCGCCTTCGACGGTGAAAGGCACGCCACCCATGCCGTAGAGGCCGGGGCCGTCCCAATCGTTGCGCGCGAAGCGATAGCGCAGGATCGGACCGAGCTTGAAGCCATCGCCCTCGAGCAGGGTCGCGCCGACACCATCGCGCGCCGAGATAAAGACCTTGTCGCGCTTGTAGCGCAGATCGAGGTTGGGGATCGGCAGGACACGGTAGTAGGCGCTGCCCTCGAACCACGGCGCCGTCACCACGCCTGGCCCGATGTCGAAGGTCCAGTCCTTGGGCGGCGGGCCGGCGGCCTCGCTGCCGATGCTCGAGGGCTGGGCCATCGCCGCGCCCAGCGGCAGGGCCAGCAGGGCGACGACGGACACAATAAAACCACGCAACTTCACGGCCACCCCCACCTCGACACGCGTCTTATACGAAGGGGATGTGGCAGCGGTTCACTTCGTGCGCAACGGGATTCACAGGCGCCATTCCGCAAGGGTACCGCCGAGGTGAAAAACCTGCGCCCCCACCCCACATAAGCGAGCTTTCGCGCCTTCTCTCCCCGGAGGATCCCATGCCCCTCGACCAGACCGCGATCGACGACGATGTGCTGCTGGACGCCTATTCGCACGCCGTGACCACCACGGTCGATCGCGTCGGCCCGGCGGTGGCGCGGGTCGAACGCCTACCGGATGGCAAAGATCGGCACCGCGGCGGCGGCGGCGTCGGTTCCGGCGTCGTGATCGCGGGCGACGGCCTGGTGCTGACCAACAGCCATGTCATCGGTGGCGCACAGCGCGTGCGCCTCACTTTCCCCGGCGGTGCGGCCGCCGAGGCGCGCGTGCTGGGCGACGATTCCGACACCGACCTCGCGCTGCTGAGCGCCGCCCTGCCCGCCGGCACGCCGGCCGCGGTGCTGGGCAATTCCAAGGCGCTGCGGCGGGGTCAGCTCGTGGTGGCGATCGGCAATCCGCTGGGTTTCGAATCGACGGTGACGGCCGGCGTGGTCTCGGCGCTCGGCCGCAGCCTGCGCGCCTCCTCCGGCCGGCTGATCGACGACGTCATCCAGACCGACGCCGCCCTCAATCCCGGCAATTCGGGCGGACCGCTGGTCGGCACGTCGGGCGAGGTGGTCGGCATCAACACCGCGATGATCAACGGCGCGCAGGGCATCTGCTTTGCGGTGTCCTCCAACACCGCGGTGTTCGCCGTCAGCGAGTTCATCGCGCACGGGCGCGTGCGCCGCGCCCATATCGGCATCGCCGCCGAAACCGTGCCGCTGCCGCGGCGGCTCGGCCTCGCCGTGCAGGCGCAGGGCCACGGCGCCGGCGGGCGGGCAATCCGGATCAGCGAAATTGCGAGCGGCGGACCCGCGGCGGCGGCCGGCCTGCTGGCCGGCGACCTGCTGCTGTCGCTGGACGGCCTGCCAATCGAAGGCGCCGACGACCTGATCCGGCTGCTCGGCTCGGCACGCATCGGCAAGCCCTCGACCTTCGCCGTGCTGCGCGGCGGCACGGTCGAGAAGCGGACGGTGGTGCCCATCGAAGGCAGACCGGGACGCTGATCCTTTCGTCCCGGGGCGAAGCCGAAGGACCTGACGGATCGACCGAAGACTCTGTTGAACCCCGAGGTCCTTCGCTACGCTCACGACGACATGAGGCGCATCATCATCTGCGGCGGCGGCGCGATCGGGGCAGCGATCGCGTATTTTCTCGCGAGACGCGGCGCCTCGCCCGTCGTCGTCGAGCGCCACGAGGTGGGCGGCGCGGCGTCGGGCAAGTCGGGCGGATTCCTGGCCTACGACTGGTGCCGCGGCAGCGCGCTCGACCGGCTGGCGCGGCGCAGCTTCGAGCTGCACGCGGCGCTGGCGGGCGAACTCGGCAATCCCTGGCTCTATCAGCGGCTCCGGACCTTCGCCGGGCACGCGACCGGCCGGCACGCGGCCACCATCGCAGGCCAGATCGGCACACCGGAGACGACGGCGATCGTCGAGCCGCGCGCCTTCACCCAGGGACTGCTCAAGGCCGCACAGGAACGCGGGGCATCGCTGGTGACAGGTGCGGTCTGCGATCTCGTGCGCGGCGCGGACGGCGCCGTCACGGGCGTTCGCCTCGAAAGCGGCGAGACGATCGCGGGCGACGCCGTGGTGATCGCGATGGGGCCGTGGTCGGTGCTGGCCTCGCGCTGGCTCGCCCTGCCCGCAGTCCATGGCGTGAAGGGCCACAGCCTGGTCTTCGCGGCCGGCGAGCGGAAGCTCGAGGGCGCACTGTTCCTCGAGGTCGACGATTCGCGCGGCGAGGTGCTGACGCCGGAGATCTTTCCACGCGCCGATGGCACGGTGTGGGCCTGCGCGATCTCTAGCACGCCGCCGCTGCCCGTCGACCCCGCCGACGTGGCGCCCGATGCCGGCGCGCACGCGCGACTGGAAGCGCTCTGCCGAGCGGTCGTGCCGGAACTCGGGCACGCGGCGGTCGTGGCACGCCAGGCCTGCTTCCGGCCGCTGACCGACGACGGTCTGCCGCTGATCGGGCCGGTACCCGGCGCGCCGGGGGCCTATGTCGCGACCGGCCACAGCGTGTGGGGCATGCTGAACGCGCCCGCGACCGGCGAGGCGATGGCCGAATTGCTGCTCGACGGTGCGGCGAAGACGGTGGACCTGCGGCGCTTCGATCCGGCGCGGCTCGAGCCGCTC
>CAYZQZ010000020.1:16224-20669 GCA_964480235.1 uncultured Reyranella sp.
TGCGGCGAAGACGGTGGACCTGCGGCGCTTCGATCCGGCGCGGCTCGAGCCGCTCGATCCGCAGGCGATCAGCCGGGCGTAGGCGCCTCGATCTATTCTGAACTGTGCGGCGCCCGCGCTTCGGGCCTACGGCCCTGCAGCGCTACACGCCGCCGGACACTGCGCAAGCGCAGCGCCTAGGGAGCCCATCTCCCGTAGCCGGAGCCGTTGTAGACGGTGCCGCGATCGTGCGTGGCGTAACGGCCATCGGCGCCGGGCGCGTCGCTCTGACAGCCCGTGACAACGAGGAGAAGGAACAACGCGAGGGCCTGCAGGATCTTCATCGCCCCCTCCTCTACGCCCTCACGGCGCGCGCGACCAGCCGTTCGCTTCGGCGCACGATGGGCTGACCGGCGCGGCGCTGGTCGAGGCGCTCGCGGATACGCTCGCGCGCCAGACCGCGCAGGTCGGCCGGCAGGAACCCCAGGAAATTGCCGAAGGAGCTCGCCTCGGAGAAGGCGATCGAGGCCTCGGCGTCGGCGAAGACCTGTTCGCTGGGCGTCAACTCGACCTCGATCCTGGTGAAGCCCGCCTGCTTCAGCAGGCGACGCATTTCGTCGGCATCGACCCGGAACAGGCTGCGCTCGGCGGCGCGCGGCAGTTCGTCGAACGGCGGCTCGGCCAGCACTTCGAGCCGCACCTCCTGCAGCAGGGTGCGTTCGCCGGGCGGCCGCGTGGTGAGGCCGATGCGGCCCTTCCTTTTGAGCACCTCGTGGAATTCACCGAGCGCGCGCGGCTGGTCGGGCAGCCAGTGGAACACCGCGTTCAGCACCACGACGTCGAAGGAGCCCGGCGCCAGGGCCGAAAGATCCTGGGCATCGCCGACATCGAAGGCGAGCCACTCGCGCGAGCGGCGGCGCGCGATCTGGATGCGGTCCTTCAGCGGATCGATGCCCAGCACCATGCCGGTCGGCCCGACCAGCTCGGCGATGTGCTCCGCCAGCAATCCGGTGCCGCAGCCGACATCGAGCACGTGTTCGCCGTGCGCGAGCGCGAGCGACTGAACGAGTTGCTGGCCGGTCCTGAACTGCCGGTCGGCGCTCACTTCGTCGTAGGCGCGCGCGAGCGAGGCGCTGTCGAGATCGTATTTGGGAGAGAGCGACATGGCGCGAGTTTAGTGCCGCATGCGGTCGACGCTACTGCCGGAAGTCCGGCCACCGGGCGGCGATGGCGCCGACCATGTCGTCGACCCGGGCCGCCAGCAGGCGCTCGCCCTTGAAGGCGGTGGCGCGCGTGGGATCGCCGGTCGCGGCCGACTGCTCGAACGGCCGCGCGGGCGCGAGCCGGTCCATGCGCACCGAGCGCGGATCGAGCGCCAGCATTACCGAGGTCTCGCGCTCGTCGGCGTGGCCGCCCTCCTTGCGCTCGATCAGCGACTCGGCCGCCTCGCCCATCAACCGCATGTGCAGCACCAGCAGGTTCGGACGCGCCAGCGCCGTCGCGTCGATCGGCTTCTCGGTCGAAACGCCGGTGTTGAGCAGCGCCATCCGTTTCACGCCCTGCGCCGCGAAGGTGTCGAGCACGTCGTCGAGCACCGCGCCGAACGTCTCGATCGACAAGGTCTGGCTGCCGGCGAATCTTGCGAACGCCGGATAGAAGCCCAAGGTCAGCACCGGCGCCGCGACCACCGGCAGCCGCTCGAGCAGACGCTGCGCCAGGGCGCGGGCGGTCAGGGCGTCGGTCTTGAGCGGCAGGTGAGCACCATGCGCCTTGGCGGCGGCACCGATCGGGACGACGACAAGCGCCCCCGCGTCGAACCGCTGCTTCGCCTCCGGCCAGGTCAGATCTTCGAGCCAGACGCCTTTCATGCGTTCAGGACCGCCACGGCAGCTTCACCGGCTTGAGCTTGCTGCGCCCGGGGCCGAGCACGATCATCTGGCGCCATTTGGCGAGCGGTGCACTGTCGTCGAACACGATGCGGCCGCCCTGCCGGGCGACGCCGAGCGCGCGCCACAGCGCATCGAGATCGATCGGCTGGCCGGCCTCGAGATGGCGTGCCATCAGACGGCTCACCGTCCCGGTGCCGGCGGCTCGGTCACAGGCGGTAGCGTATTCCGGAAGCGTCATCCGCTTCGAGCCATCGAACCCGTCCCACAGTGCGCCGGCCAGGCAATCCTCCAGTCCGCGCGCGCCGTCGCTGTCGCGGCGCAGGTCGATATCGGCCAGCAGCATGAACAGCGCGCCGCCCCAGTAGTTCTGCCGCCCCGACGCCGAGGCGAGACCCGTGGCGAAGGCGCCGGCGCCCTGCGGCATGTCGGCGATCCATTCGCGCCACACGTCTTCTTCGCTCAACCATCCCGCCCGCGCGCGCAGGATCGGCTCGATATAGGTGGCAGCGCCTTCCATGAACCAGGTGGCGCGGCCGCGGAGATAGGGCATGCCGGTATGGATCAGCTCGTGCACCAGCACCCAATCCTCGAACAGCCGGCGGCGGTCGACGTCGCGGCCGACCTCGACCATCACCGTGGCGCCGCCGCCGGACACCGTGCGGCCATAGCCGATGGCGCGCCGGGCATTCGTCGGCACCAGCGCCACCAGCGACTGGCGCGCGGTGAAACCCTGCCACCAGTTGGTTTGCGCCTCGGCCGTGCGTTTCACCCAGTCAGCCAGGTCGGCACGCGCGCCCGGACTGGTGCCGTCGAGAATGACGAGACGGAGCACGCCGTCTTCTTTCGGGGCCCCCGTATTCGCCAAATTGGAACGCAGCGAGCCGGGCGCCGGGACGACCAAATCCTGCAGGAACAGGCTGCCGATCGCGGTATAGCCCGCCAGCCGCACGCCCATGCCGGAGAGCCGCCAGACCTCGCCGGCCCTGGGCAGGCCGGCGGCGAAGACCTGACCGTCGGCCGCGCGGACCCGGATATCGATCGTCGGCGGCCGCTCGAAGCCCTGCGGCTCGAGCAGCCACGAACCCAGTGTCGCGAGCACGCCGTCGCCGCGCGCCACCGCGATCGACGTGCTGTCGACCTCGGCCGCGAAGCCCTTCAGGTCGAAACGGTAGCGCGCCTCGCGGTCGGTCGTGGCGAGGCCGCTCAGGTGGGACATCGTGCGCCGGTCTTCGGCGATGAAGGTGAGCGGCCGGGCTGACCGGCATCGGAGATCGACCTCGAGCTGTGGACCCGGCCTGACCTCGAGGTCGACGGTGCAGTCGGCAGGGGGCTCCACGGGTGATTGCGCCAGTGCGGGGGATACGGCCGCGATCAATGCCAGTCCGAGAAGGGCGCGCCGGAGCATGACTCAGGCTAGAGCGGCTTCCGATCAAATGGAACCGTAAACGATTCCATTTGATCGGAAGCGCACTGCTTCCCCGACAACCTTGCCTGACGCATTCCGTCCAGCTGGCTCCAGTTGAACGGAATGCGCCCCGGCATGTGCTAGGCTGGCCGCAATGGAACTCGTCGACCAGGTCCTGCGGCGCATGGGCAAGCACGCGACCGCGCTGCTGCCCTTCTCCCTCGCGATCGGCCTGATCTTCCAGGAACTCGCGGCAATGGCGCGACCGTTCGTCGGCCCGCTCGCCATCGTCCTGCTGATGCTCGCCCTCACGCGCACCGATTGGCCTCGGGTGCGCGCGCTGCTGGTGCGGCCGGGCCTTGCGATCGCGCTGTCGCTGGCCAACCTGATCCTGGTGCCGCTGCTGGTCTGGCCGTTCTGGAGCGGGCTAGGGCTCTGGCCGGGCCTGATCACCGCGCTCTGCCTCAGCGCCATGGCGCCCGGCATCATCTCGGCGGCAACGACAGCGGCGTTCCTGCGGCTCGATTCCTCGCTCGCGCTCCTGGTGACGCTGTTCACCAACTTCCTGGTGCCGTTCACGCTGCCGCCGCTCGCGCTGTGGCTGCTCGGGCTCGACCTCAAGCTCAGCCTGCTCGATCTCAGCCTGCGCCTGGCCGTGATCGTCGGCACGGCCTTCGTGGGCGCGATGGCGATTCGCGCCTGGATGGGACCGGAGCGGCTGCGCCAGTCGGCAATGCGGCTCGATGGCCTCTCGGTGATCGTTCTGATGATCTTCGCCATCCCGCTGATGGACGGCATCGTGGCGAGGGCCGCTGCCGATCCGCTCAAGCTCGCAGGCTTCGTCGCCGGCGCCTTCGGCGGCATGCTGCTGTGCAACGCGTTGACCGCGGCGGTGACGCTGCCCTTTTTCGACCGGCGCACCGCCCTAACCGCGGGCTACTGCTCGGGCGGCCGGCACAATGCGCTGCTGATGGCGGTGCTGCCGCTCACCGTCGATCCCGACATCTTCCTGTTCATCGCCGCCGTCCAGGTGCCGATCTACATCATTCCGACGCTGTTGCAGCCGCTCTATAGAAGGCTCTTGAAGGAGTAGTGCCTCCCCATCTGAATGGGGTGATGGCTCACGTATTCCTGCGACCGACAGCCTTGCCGGCGATGTACCCGAAAGTCAG
>CAYZQZ010000021.1:0-6481 GCA_964480235.1 uncultured Reyranella sp.
CAACAGCAATCCTTCGGACATGAAATCGAGCCGGCCCACGGCGATGGTGCGCGGCATGCCCTTGGGAAGGGCGTCGAAGATCGTCGGCCGGCCCTGCGGATCACGCACCGTCACGAGCTCACCGACCGGCTTGTGGTAGCGCCACAGGCGGGGCCGATCGGCCTGCGGCAGGGGCTTGCCATCGACTTCGATGACGCTGCGATCCGTCACAATGCAGGCCGGGGTCTTCAGGACTTCGCCATCGACCTTCACACGACCTTCGGCGATCCAGCGCTCGGCGTCCCGGCGCGAGCAGAGGCCGGCGCGGGCGAGACGCTTGGCAATTCGTTCCCCTTCCTTGGTGGCTGGTTCGCTCACCGCGCGCTCGCGGCGCCTAGGAAGGCCTTGAACAGGCGGGCATCGCCCTCGGATATGAGGAATTCGGGATGCCATTGCACGCCGATGCAGAACCGGTAGTCCGGCGCCTCGATACCCTCGATCACGCCGTCTGGTGCGGTGGCGTTGATCACCACGCCGGCAGGCGCGTCGGCCGCGGCCTGATGATGAGCGCTGTTCACGTCGAGCTGGTCGGCGCCGACGATTTCATGGAGCCGCGTCCCCCGGGCAACCTTTACGATGTGCCCGGGCTCGTTGCGCGGATTGGGCTGCTCGTGAGCCAACGCCCTGTCGATCGTGTCGGGGATGTGCTGGATCAGCTTGCCGCCCAGCACCACATGAAGCAGCTGTTGGCCGCCGCAGATGCCCAGCACCGGCTTGTTCTGCGCCAGGGCGCCCTTGGTGACGCCGAACTCGAAGGCGGTGCGGCGGTCCTTGGTGATCACCGTGGCGTGTTTTGTACCGCCGCCATAATAGGAAGGATCGACGTCGAAGGCGCCGCCGGTCACGACCAGCGCGTCGATGCGCTCGAGATAGTCGCCGATGCGATCGGGTTCATGCGGCAGGGCCACAGGCAAGCCGCCGGCGGCATCGATCGCATCGAGGTAGTTCTGACGCAGCGCGTACCAGGGGAATTTGGAGTATCCGCCGGGCTTTTCTGCATCCAGCGTGACTCCGATCAGGGGGCGGGGCATGCCAGCAAGGATAGCATAAAGCGAAGCAAGGGTCCCTCGACTGCGTCGGCTGAGCTCGCTTCGCGCAGGATGACGCGCGCGATATCCATCCGCGCGAAGCGAGGGGGCCTCTATTTCGGCGTGCTAGCCCGCTTTGGCGACGATATTCCTGGGCACATCCTTGAATGGCTTGCTGGTATCTACACTTGGCTCCTTCGGCATCTGCAGGACGCGCTCGGAAATGATGTTGCGCTGGATCTCGTCGGTGCCGCCGGCGATCGAGCCGGCCGGCACCGAGATCAGGATTTCCCCGATCACGCCGCCCATGGCGCCGTCCTCGCCCGAGAGCAGGGCGTCGGCGCCACTCATGTAGGTGTGAACCCTCGCCGCCTGGCGGGCGACGTGGCTCGACGCCAGCTTGCCAAGCGATCCCTCCGGGCCCTGCGGCTTGCCCTGCTCCTGGGCGGCACGGGCACGGCGGGCAGTCCATTCGGCCGACTTCGACATGATCAGGAGTCTGGCGATCTCCTGCCGGATCACCGAGTCGTTGATCTTGCCGGTCTCCCTTGCGCGCGGAAGGATCAGATCGACCCGGCCGGCTCGCTGCGGATACCACTTGTAGGGCTCCATCGTGGTGGCAACTTCGGCCTTCTCTTCGTCGTAGATTCGACCCTTGAGGTTGCTCGCCGTCGCCCAGTTGCGCAGGCCATCGGCGCCGCGCCGCTCGTGCATCAATGTCGTGGTCGCGACCTTCCAGCCGTCGCCGACGTCGCAGACCATCATCTCGGGCTCGACCTCGGCGTCGCTGAAGAACACCTGGTTGAACGAGGCGTGGCCGTTCATCTGCTTGAGCGGATGGACCTGCACGCCGGGCTGCTTCATGTCGAGAATGAAGTAGGCCAGTCCCTTGTGCTTGACCGCGTCCCAGTTGGCGCGGGCCAGCAGCAGGCCCCATTGCGCCTTGTGCGCCGAGGTCGTCCAGACCTTCTGGCCGTTGATCACCCACTTGTTGCCGCGCTTGTCGGCACGGGTGACGGCACCCGCGAGGTCCGAGCCGCTGCCCGGTTCGCTGAACAGCTGGCACCAGGTGTCCTGGCCAGTGAGGATGCGCTTCAGGTGCTTCTGCTTATGAAGGTCGGTGCCGTGCGCCAGGATGGTTGCGGCGGCCAAGGTGCGGATACCTGCTTTGGCGACGCCGACCGCGCCGATCCTGGCGAACTCCTCGTCGACGATGGCGATGTACTTCACCGGCAGGTCGCGCCCATACCACTGCTTGGGCCAGTGCGGCGCGCCCCAGCCCGAGTCGCACAGCTTCTCGCGCCATTCGACCAGGCCATAATCGGGGTTCCAGTTCGCTTGCAGCCAGGCCCGCACTTCGGCGCGGACGGACTCTTCCGTGGGTTCGGTCGTGTCGGTCATGTGCCTGCTCCTCAGTGCTTCCAGTGCCGCATCATCCGTTCGCGATGCTCGTTGGCATCGCCGAACAAGATCTCGCTCGACTTGGCGCGCTTGAACCAGAGATGCGTGTCGTTGTCCCAGGTGAAGCCGATGCCGCCGTGCATCTGCACGGCATGGATCGCGGTCTGCAGACTCGCCTCGGCGGCGGCGGCCTTGGCGAGCGAGGCGAGCGCCGGCAGCTCCTCGTCATTCTCGTCGATCGCGGCCGCGGCGTAGTAGGCCGCTGACTTGGCGAGTTCGACGTCGAGCAGCATGTCGGCCGCCTTGTTCTTGGTGGTCTGGAACGAGGCGATCGAACGGCCGAACTGCATACGCATCTTCACGTACTCGAGCGCGTCTTCGCGCAGGCGTTCGGCGCTGCCGACCATCTCGTTGGCGAGGCAAACGTAGATCTGCTGCATGGTCCTGCCGAACGGCGCCGCCGCCGCACCTTCGGCACCGAGCAGCCTCGCCTCCACGCCCTTGAACGTGAGCCGGGCGAGCTTGCGTGTCTCGTCCATGGTCTTCAGCGGCTTGCGCTCGAGGCCGTTGGCTTTGCCGTCGACGGTGAAGAAGGAGAGGCCGTCCTCACCTTTTGTGCCTGGCCGGCGCGCCAGCACCACGATCAGGTCGGCGGTGTGGCCGTCGAGGACGAAGCTCTTGCTGCCCTCGAGCCGGTAGACGGCCCCCGAGGGTGTCGCAGTCGTGGCAACGCTGGCAGCTTCGCAGCTTCCGTCGGCCTCGGAGAATGCCAGCGTCGCCGTGACGTCGCCGGCGGCGATCTTCGGCAGCAGCGCCTTCTTCTGCTCTTCGGTGCCGGCATTCAGGATCGCGGTCGCGGCCATGGCTGCGGTCGAGAAGTAGGGGGCACAGAGAAGATTGCGGCCCATCTCCTCGAGCACGATACAGAGCTCGCCGAAGCCGAATCCCGAGCCGCCATAGGCCTCGGGAATGTTGACCGCGGTCAGCCCCATTTCCTGGTTGAGCTTCTTCCAGGCCTCGCGCTCGAAGCCCGCCTCGGTCGCCATCAGCCGGCGCACCTCCTTGGTCGGCGAACGGGTTTCCAGCGCCCGTCGCAGGGTGGCGCGAAACTCCTCCTGTTCGGCCGTGAAGCTGAACCGCATGACGATTTCCTCCTCAAACCTCTTCAGGCTATTTTCCCTCTTATGGCTGCCGCCACAAGACTTTCGCCAATGCAGCGTGCACTCGACCGGGCGCGCGAAGCCGCAGAGCGGGGCGAGGTCCCGATCGGCTGCGTCGTGGTCGGACCGAATGGCGAGATACTCGCCGAAGCCGGCAATCGCACCGAGACCGATCGCGATCCGACGGCGCATGCGGAATTGCTGGCAATCCGTGCCGCGGCGGCAAAAATCGGCGCGCCGAGACTGGTCGACTGCGACCTGCATGTCACGCTGGAGCCCTGCCCCATGTGCGCTCAGGCGATCTCGTTTGCCCGCCTGCGCCGGGTTTATTACGGCGCGTCCGATCCCAAGGGTGGCGGGGTCGAGCACGGTCCGCGCATCTTCCAGCAGCCGACCTGCCACCACCGGCCAGACGTCTATTCGGGCATCGCCGAAAGCGAGGCAGCCGAGTTGTTGCGGGCGTTCTTTCGCGAGCGTCGCTAGTCGCGTCGGGTCTCGGGCGTTCAGGCCTTGAGGAGGGCCGCCATGACCCGCTCGCGGGTGAGCGGCATGTCGTGGATGCGCACGCCGAGCGCATGCGCCACGGCATTGCCGACCGCCGCCGCGGTAGGTCCGACCGAGCATTCGCCGACTCCGAGCGCGGGATTGCCCGCGCCATCGACCAGTTCGGCCGAGATCTCCGGCACCTCGCTGAAGCGCAGGATGGGATAGGCGTCCCAGTCGCGCGACGCGATACCCTGCTCGTCGAGCTTGACCTGCTCCTTAAGTGTCCAGCTCAAGGCCTGGATGACGCCGCCTTCAAGCTGATTGCGCGCGCCGTCGGGATTCACGACCAGGCCAGAATCGGCGACGCACCACACGCGATCGATCTTGACGGTCTCGTTCACCGTGACGGCGGCCGCGACGGCACAATAGGCCGCGCTGTTTTTGTAGCGGGCGAAGGCCATGCCCAGGCCCTTGCCGGTGCCGACAGGGCCGCGCGCCTTCCAATTGGAGCGTTCGGCCACGAGTTCGACCAGCTTGCGGGCGCGCTTGTCGGACAGGATTGAGAGCCGATAGGCGACGGGATCCTCGCCGACGCGCGCGGCCAGTTCGTCCATCAGCATCTCGATTGCATAAACATTCGGTAGCGCGCCAAGGCCGCGCAGCGCCGAGGTGCGCACCGGCGCACGCTGTACCAGATGATGCAGGATCCGGTGCGCCGGCACGTCGTAAAGCGGCACGGCATTGCGCGTGCCGCCGCCGCCGCGCGCCTCGGGAGGGTCGGTCGGCTTCACCTCAGGAGGCGGATTGGCGAAGGCTTCGGTGGCCAGCAGAAAGCCACTTCCGCTGCCCGGGCGCTGGACGTGCGTGGCGCTCCAGATCTCGGTGGTCCAGTCAGCCGGCCGTCCGTTGCCATCGAGCGCGACATGCAGCGTGACCAGCATGGCGGGGCCGACCGGTTCGAAGGCGAACTCCTCTTCGCGCCGCCATTGCAGGCGGATCGTCCTGCCCGGTAGTTGACGGGCGACGAGCGCGGCATCGAGGGCGGCATCGTCGGCGCCATTGTGGCCGTAGCAACCCGGCCCGTGCAGATGCTGCGCCGTGATCGCCTCGATCGGCAGGCCAAGGGCCTGCGCGAGATTCTTGCGCAGCGGATGCATGCCCTGGCCATGCGATCGGATCGAAAGTTGGCCGTCCTTGAACAGGGCAATGGCGCAGGACGGCGCCATTGAGGCATGCGCCACGTAGGGCCGCGACACGGTGATGCCGACCACGTTCTTGAGCGGTGCCGCTGGCTCCGGGGCGCCGATGCGACGGTCCTCGGCAGGCTGGCCCTTCAGCCACCGGGCTTCCTGCTGAGGCGGCGTGAGGGCACGCAGGTTGTTCCATTTGGCGTGCATGGGCGCAGCCGCCGCGGCTGCCTGGGCGACGCTCTCGCTCGGGCTGACGAAGGCCACGAAATTGGCCTCGCGCACGATCTGCAGTTCGCCTCCTTTGTGATCCTTTAGGGCAGCCTTTCGAATTGCCGCCTCGTCGAGCGACGCCAGGGTCGCGCCGCGGCTCGGCTGCCGCAGGGTGCGGGCGTGCAGGACGTCCTTTGGCAGGACGTCGTGGATATAGGCGGCGCCGGTGAGCTTGGCCGGCAGATCGATGCGCGGCACGCTTTGGCCGACGACCTTGTAGGCAGCGGCTGGTTTGACCGGCGCGTTGCCGGTCGGCGCCTGCGTGAAATCGATCTCGCCCGCGACCGTCCAGTAGTCCTGCCCGGTGGGCGCGCCGTTCTGGTGAAAGGCGCCGTCGACCACGGTGAGATCGTCCTTGCTGCAATTGAGCCGCAGCGCGGCGCGCTCGAGTGCCTTGGCGCGCACCTCGGCGCAGACCAGGCGGATCGAGCCGCCGGACATCGAGATCGACAGCGACGAGGTCGTGTACATCTCGTCGGGACCGTCAACCGTGTCGCCGGACAGGATCCTGACGCGGCCGAGCGGCAGGTCGAGTTCATCGGCGGCGATCTGGCCGAGCGCGGTCACCACGCCTTGGCCGATCTCGACCTTGCCGGTGGCGATGCGCACCGTCTTGTCCGGCTGGAAACTGATCCAGCGATCCAGGCGCGGATTGTCGACCAGGCTGGTCGGAAGATTGGGGGCGTTCATGCGCCCCTCCCGCCAGCCAGCGAGGCGGCTGCTCGTTCGACGGCTTTCAGGATGCGCGTATGCGAGCCGCAGCGGCAGAGGTGGTTGTCGAGGGCTGTCACGATGTCGGCGCGGCTCGGCTTCGGGTTTCTATCGAGCAGGGCCTTGGCCGAGATCAGGATACCCGACAGGCAGTAGCCGCACTGGCCGGCCTGCTCATCGATGAAGGCCTGCTGCA
>CAYZQZ010000021.1:6581-20337 GCA_964480235.1 uncultured Reyranella sp.
CCCGACAGGCAGTAGCCGCACTGGCCGGCCTGCTCATCGATGAAGGCCTGCTGCAGCGGATGCGGCCTCTCGGCGGAGCCCAGGCCTTCGACCGTCGTGACCGCGCGCCCTGCCACAGTGCCGATCTCGCGGGTGCAGGAGTGGACCGGTTGGCCGTCGACCAGCACCATGCAGCAGCCGCACTGCTCGAGGCCGCAGCCGTAGCGCGTACCCATCAGGCCGAGATGGTTGCGCAGCGCATCCAGCAGCGTGGCGGTCTCGGGCGCGTCGACGGTGCGCGGGTGTCCGTTGACGGTGACGGTGATGGCCATGACGAATCCTGCTCAGGGTTTGACGAATTTCAGAACGAATTCGTCCTTGGGCTGCGGCGGATCCGGCGTGTTCTTGTCGCGCGGATCGTTGGGGTTGCGCAGGAAGGTGCCTTCGGCTGCGAGCCTGAAGCCGGCCGCCTCGACCTCCTTGCGCAGGAATGCTTCTTCGATGCGATGCAGCGTACCGGCTTCGGAAATGCCGGTACCCGGCCGGCCGGCATGGTCGGCAATGACATAGAAGCCGCCGGGCTTCAGTGCCTTGAACACCGCCTTGTTCATCGCGTCGCGATCGATGCCGAGGTGACCGAGGTCGTGGTAGTTGAACATCAGGGTGACGAGATCGAGGCCTCCGTTGGCGACGTCGGTCGGCGCCGGGTCCTCGAAGGGCTGCACGATCGCCACGATCGGCGCGGCCGGCACACCCGCCGCCTTCAGGGCCTTTTCGCGTTCTGCCAGCGCTTCGGGCGAGGGGCGTGGCGGGCCGGACGGTGCCGCTGCCGGCAGGTTGGGATTACTGTTGCCTTCGCGGGCCGCGGGCGGTGCCGGCGGCGTGGCGGGCCGTGGCCGGCTCTGGCCATAGACCTTGCCGCTGGGCCCGATGCTGCGCGCGAGGAGTTCAGTCGTGTAGCCACTGGCGGCGCTGAGATCGAGCGCCACGATGCCCGGCTTGATCGCGATGAAAGCCAGCATGTCCTCGGGATGGCGGCGCAGATCGTTGGTGCGGTCGGCGGCACTGCGGGATGGACTGGCGACGATCGCCTTGATGTCGGCTGCGGTTGGGGTCTGTGCCAGGGCGGCCGGTGCCACAAGCGATCCGGTAGCGAGCAAGAGAGCGATCAGTCGACGCTTCATCGATGCCTCCTCAGCTCAGCCGGGCATATGCCCAGTCGGCCGCGTCGTGAACCAGCGGCGAGGCATCTTTCCTCAATCGTTCGAGGGCGGGAAGGGCAGTTTTCGGCGATCCGCTGTTGCCCAGCGCATAGGCGACATTGCGCAGAAAGCGTGCGCGGCCGATGCGCTTGACCGTGGTTCCCGAGAATCGCTTGCGGAAGGCGTCGTCGTCGAGTGCCGCAAGATCGACCAGGGCCGGCGCGTCGAGTTCGGCGCGCGGCATAAGCGCGGCGTCGTGCGCCTGACGCGCGAACTTGTTCCAGGGGCAGACCGCGAGACAATCGTCGCAGCCATAGATGCGATTGCCGAGCAGCGGCCGCAGCGCCTCATCGATCGGTCCTTCGTGTTCGATCGTGAGATAGGAGATGCAGCGTCGCGCATCGAGCTGGTAGGGCGCGGGAAAGGCCTTGGTCGGACAGATGTCGAGGCAGGCCCGGCATTGGCCGCAATGGTCGTGTTCCGGAGAATCGACCGGCAGTTCGGCCGACAGCAGCACTTCGCCGAGGAACAGCCACGAGCCGAAGGTGCGCGATACCAGGTTGGTGTGCTTGCCCTGCCAGCCATGGCCGGCCAGTTGCGCCGACGGCTTCTCCATCACTGGCGCGGTGTCGACGAACACCTTCACATTGTGGCGATAGGTGTCCCAGATGAAGCGGCCCAGCGCCTTGAGCTTGGTCTTCATCACGTCGTGATAGTCGCGGCCCTGGGCATAGACCGAGATCGCGGCGCGCTCGCGCTGTTCGAGGACGGCGAGCGGATCGTGCTTCGGTCCGTAGTTGAGCGCGAGCGACACCACGGTACGCGCCTCGGGCCACAAGGTTGCCGGATCGGCGCGAGCCTCGGTGCGGTCGCCCAGCCACCCCATGTCGCCCTGTCGGCCGGCCGCGACGAAGGCGCCCAGCCGCTCCAGCCGCACCTTGCGCGCCTCGGCGGTGAGTGTGGCCGGCGCGAATCCCACCGCGTCGAAGCCAAGACGCAATGCTTCGCCCCGGATCACGTCGCGCAGCTTGGCTGGGCTTGCCTTCCGGGGCGGGCTCTTCGGAGTGGGTGGAAGCCTGCTCATCGCCTCCCGCTAGCCGCGGCCGCGATAGGGCGCCACGCCCTGGTCGGGCAGCCACAGTCCCTTGGGCGGCCCGCCGGTCTGCCAGAACACGTCGATCGGGATGCCGCCGCGCGGATACCAGTAGCCGCCGATACGCAGCCAGCGCGGCGCAAGCTCCTTCACCAGCCGCTTGCCGATCTTGATCGTGGTTTCCTCGTGGAAGCCTGACGCGTTGCGAAAGCTGCCGAGATAGAGCTTCAGCGACTTGCTCTCGACCAGTTTGGCGCGCGGTGCGTAGTCGATCACCAGATGGGCGAAGTCGGGTTGGCCGGTCACCGCGCAGAGCGTCGTGAACTCCGGCGCGGCGAAGCGCACCAGGAACAGCGCCCCGGGGTCGGGGCTGGGCACCGTCTCGAGCAGGGCCTTTTCGGGCGAGGCGGGGGCTGGCGCGGCACGACCGAGCTGGCGCAGGTGCGGATACTTGGGTGAGGGCTTGGACATGGCCCCCATCATAAGCTAACCGGACCGTCATGACGTACAGGGTCGCCATCGTGGGCGCCGGACCGTCCGGCTTCTATGCTGCGGACGGGCTGCTGCGCGCCAATCCGGACCTGCACATCGACATCATCGACCGCCTGCCGACTCCGTTCGGCCTGGTGCGGGCCGGCGTCGCCCCCGACCATCAGGGGACCAAGGCCGTGGTCCGCCAGTTCGACAAGATCCTGGCGCATGAGGATGTGCGTTTCTGCGGCAATGTGGATGTCGGCCGGGATGTCGGCTGGGACGAACTGCGCGAGCACTATGACGCCGTGGTCGTGGCGACCGGCCGCACGATTGACCGCAAGCTCGGGGTACCGGGTGAGGATCTGCCGCATGTTTGGGGTTCGTGGCGGTTCGTTGCGTGGCTGAACGGTCATCCCGACTATCGGCAGGGGCCGGACCTCGCGAAGGTCCGACGTGTGGCCGTGATCGGCAACGGCAATGTCGCCCTCGACGTCGCCCGCGTGCTCGCCAAGTCGGCCGACGAAATGGCCAAGTCGGACATCGTACCGGAAGCGGAAGCCGCCATCGCTGCTGCGCCGATTGCCGCCATCCACGTGATCGGCCGGCGCGGGCCCGAGCACGCCTCCTTCACCAACAACGAACTGGCCGAGATGGGCCGGCTGGCACGCGCCGTTGCCGTCACCGATGCAACCGCATTAAACGTCACGCCGTCCTCCTCGGACCCGACGCCTGAGAGACTGCGCAAGGCCAAGAACCTGGACATCCTGAGGGGGTTTGCCGCCAACACGCCTGGCGGCAGGCCGATCACTGTCCGGTTCGAATTCAACAGGCCGATGACGGCCATTGAGCCGGGCGAGTTCGACCTCGCGATCACCTGCATCGGCTACGACGGCGAATCATTTCCGGCCGGCGACGACGTGTTTGCCGTCGGCTGGGCCCGGCGTGGCCCCACCGGCACCATCCCTGCCAACCGGGCCGACAGCCACGCCGTGGCGCAGCAGGTGATGGCGTGGCTGAAGGAGCGCGACCCCAAGAGCGGCACCGACATCATCCCGGCCTGCGTCGACGCCGCCGGCTGGCATCGCATCGACAAGGCCGAAGTCGCGGCCGGCGTCGCGGCGGGCCGCCCCAGGGTCAAGCTGGTCGATCGGGAAAGCCTATTGGCTGTCGCGCAGGGCGACTGAGCACCCTATTGTTCGGACGGATCATTTGTCCGGTCGATCAAGGGAGCTTTCCATGCTGGGCCGCCGCCTTAGCCTTCACCTCGCCTGCGCCGCCGCCGCTCTTGTCTCCGTCACGGGTGTCACTTCCATCGGGACTGCACGCGCGGAATCCGTGCTCAAGGTCGCGCTGCATTCGGACCTCAAGATCATCGATCCGATCTGGACCACGGCGCTGATCTCCACCCATCACGGCAACATGGTCTACGACACCCTGTTCGCGGTGAACGACAAGCTCGAGGTCAAGCCGCAGATGGTCGACACCTGGACCGTCTCGCCGGATAAGCTCACCTACACGTTCGTGCTGCGCGACGGGCTGGAGTGGCACGACGGCAAGCCGGTGACGGCCGAGGATTGCGTCGCCTCGATCAGGCGCTGGGCGGCCAAGGATGGCATGGGCCAGAAGCTGATGTCGGTGGTGGGCGAACTCAGCACGCCCGACGCCAGGACCATCAAGATGGTGCTGAAGGAACCGTACGGCCTCGTTCTCGAGACGCTCGGCAAGTCCTCCTCGAACGTCGCTTTCATGATGCCCAAGCGCATCGCCGACGGCGATCCCAACACGCAGATCACCGACGCCACGGGCTCGGGTCCGTTCATCTTCAAGAAGGACGAATGGAAGCCGGGCGAGAAGGCCGTCTATGTCAGGAATCCGAAGTACAAGCCGCGCAGCGAGCCGGCGTCAGGTCTGAGCGGCGGAAAGATTGCCAAGGTCGACCGAGTCGAATGGATCACCATCCCGGATCAACAGACTCAGGTGAACGCGTTGCTGAACGGCGAGATCGATTTAATCGAATTCGTGCCGGCCGATCTGATGCCGCTTCTGCAAAAGGACAAGAACATCAAGACCTTTGTCACAAACCTTGCGGGGCGGCAGTACGCCATGCGCTTCAATGTGCTGCACAAGCCGTTCGACAATGCGAAGGTACGTCAGGCCGTGCTCTACGCGCTCGATCAGAAGCCATTCCTCGACGCCAATGTCGGCGATCCCAAGTACTACACGGTATGCCGATCGTTGTTTCCCTGCGGCTCGCCGCTGGAATCGAGCAAGGGCTGGGACGACAAGGTACGCGGCAATGTCGCCAAAGCCAGGGAACTCTTGAAAGAGGTTGGCTATGATGGCGCGCCTGTTGTGCTGATGCACCAGACCGATACGGCAAACCACAATCAACTGGCGACGGTTGCCAAGCCGCAGCTTGAGGCGGCAGGATTCAAGGTCGATCTGCAATCGATGGATTGGCAGACCCTCGTATCGCGGCGTTCCAAGAAGGACCCGGTCGACAAGGGGGGCTGGAGTGCCTTCTTCACTTCGTGGGGGTCTCCCGACGTCCTGACGCCGGTTTCGGCGGCGTTTCTCAACGCCTCCTGCGACAAAGCGACATTCGGCTGGCCGTGCGACGAAGGTTTGGAAAAGCTGCGCGACGCCTTCGCCAGGGAAACCGATCCCGTCAAGCAGAAGGCGATTGCCGAGCAAGTCCAGCTGCGGGTGATCGAATATCCGACGCACGTCGTCCTGGGCCAGTTCACACAGCCAACCGGGTTGCGCGCCAATATTGACGGGTTGTTGCATGCGCCGGCTTTGGCGCTGTGGAACGTCGAGAAGAAGTGACGGCCATCCGGCCGTCACCGGAAGCGGGAGGGGCCAATGGCGAACAACGACACCGTTTTCGCGGGATCGATTCCCGCCTTGTACGACCGCTATCTCGGGCCCTTGCTGTTCGAGCCCTATGCTCGGGACCTCGCCGCGCGCCTGTCCGATCTCGACGCCGGGCGCGTGCTTGAGACCGCGGCGGGCACCGGCATCGTCACCCAGGCGATGGCCGAGCGGCTGCCGCCCGATGTGAAGATTGTGGCCACCGACCTCAACCAGGCGATGGTCGATCATGCGGCCGCTCGACCGGCACTGAAGCACGTCGAGTTGCGCCAGGCCGATGCGCTCGCCCTGCCGTTTCCAGATGCCGGCTTCGATGCCGTGGTCTGCCAGTTCGGGGCGATGTTCTTTCCCGACCGCATCGCGGGCTATCGCGAAGCACGGCGCGTGCTGAAGCCCGGCGGCCGCTACCTCTTCAGCGTCTGGGACAGCCTGCAGTGCAATCCGATGACGGCATGCGTCGTCGATGCCATGGCGGTGCGCTACCCCCGGAACCCGCCTCGGTTCCTCGCCCGTACGCCGCATGGCCATCACGACGTCGATGTGATCCGACGCGAGGTCGTGGAGGCCGGCTTTGACCCTCCGACGATCGAGAAAGTGACCTTGCCCAGCCGGGCGCCTATGGCACTCCACGCGGCGACCGGCTTCTGCCAGGGCACGCCCATGCGCGGCGAGATCGAGGCGATGGATCCATCCGGCCTTGCCGGCGCTACCGAGGCGGCCGAAGCGGCGTTGCGGGCAGCCTATGGCGCCGGGCCGATCGAGGCGCCGATGCAGGCGGTGGTCGTCGTTGCCCGGAAGGCGGCGTAGCCCGCAGGTCAGTCGAGGCGGACCGCGATCCCCTTGAGATCGTCGCGCGAGGCCGGGTAGCGCTTCATCACTTCCGCGTCGTGGCCGGGAACGACCATCTCGAGCCGGCCGTCGGCCAGCTTCTTCAGCTTGTCGTAGCCCGCCAGCATGTCGGCGACAGAGTAAACGATCGAGAAGAGCTTGTTCTGTTCGATACCCCAATAATAGTGGCTGGCGTCGGAGGCGAGCACGAGCCAGCCGTTGCGGGTCATCACGCGCACTGACTGAATGCCCATCGTGTGGCCGCCAATGAGATGCACAGAGATGCCGGGCGCGATCTCTTCGTCGCCGTCATGGAACACCACGCGCTGGCCGTAGACCGCGCGCACCATTCCGACGATGTCCTCGACCTCGAAGGCGTGCCGGAACGTGCCCATGCACATGTGCCGGCCGGTCGCGAACTGCATCTCCTTGTCCTGGAGATGGAAGCGCGCCTTGGGGAAGCGGTCCCAGTTGCCGATATGGTCGTAGTGCAGGTGGGTGACGATGATGTCCTCGACCTCGTTCGGGTCGACGCCGAAATCGTTCAAGAGATCGGCCGGGTTGCGCTTGACCTCGCGGCCGCGCTTCTTGCCGATAGTGGCATTGAAGCCGGTGTCGATCACGATCGGCTTGCCGCCGATCGCGCGCTTGCCGCTTTCGTCGAGCGGGATAGCGACCCAGACGAAATAGTCCATGGGGAAGTCGGCGTCGTGCGGGTCCGGCGTGATCTGGACTTCCCAGGCCTTGCGCGGGAGGTGGGCGTACTTGATCGCATGCACCTCATAGACCGGCGTCGAACGCATTTTTGTTTCCTTCCCTGGGAACTGTTGAGGAGAGCGTAGCGCGCGAATGCCTCCCGGCGCTATACTGCTTGCATGGTCGATCGGGACCTCCTTGGACGGCGAATTAGCACCACGGTTTGCACTGCAAACCGCGCGGTCGCTCTCGCCTGTTTTTCATCCAAGGAATCGTCCCATGTCGTCCGTCTTTGCGCTCAAGCGTAACTCTTCCACCGTCCGATACTGTTTCGAGGCCGATGCCGAGCCTGGCGTGCTGCCGCGTGCGCTCGAGTTGCTGGCCAAGCGCGGCCTCGTGCCGGCGCGCGTCTTCGCGCAGGCCGATGAGGATCTGCTGTCGGTGGAAATCGAGGTCGCCGGGCTGGAGCCCGATACGGCCGAGCATGTCGGCCGCTCGCTCGGGCAGATCGTCGGCGTGCGCCAGACGTTCTGACTGGTCGCTGCCCGACTATTCGCTGCCCGACTATTCGCTGAACGTGATGTTGTTGTCGCGGATCACCTGACCCCAGGTGACGACCTCGCCCTTGGCGAACTTGTCCATTTCCGCCGGCGACCAGTCCTTCAGCACCGTGCCGAGCTGGTTCGCGCGCGCCTTGACCGCGTCCGACTTGGCGAGCTTGCGCATGGCGGCGTTCACCTTGTCGACGATGGGCTGCGGCGTCCCGGCCGGCGCAAACAGCGCGAACCAGCCGTCCAGCGTGTAGCCGGGCAGGCCGGCTTCGGCGGTGGTCGGAATGTCGGGAAAGGCGGGATGACGCTGCTCGCTTGCGAGCGCCAGCGCCTTCACGGCGCCGCTGCGGATGTGGCCCGAGACCGAGGGTGGCGTCACGACCATCAGCTCGACCTGGCCCGCGACCAGGTCGGCGGTGGCGGGGCCGGCGCCCTTGTAGGGCACGTGCGTGAGGTCGAGCCCGGCCGCCTTGTTCAGCAGCACGCCGCCCAGATGCGGCACCGAGCCGGCGCCGACCGAAGCGTAGTTCAACTTGCCCTTGTTCGCCTTGGCGTAGGCGATGAAGTCCCTGAGCGTGTCGGCCGGTACCTTCTTGGCGATCACGATGACATGCGGCGCCACCGCGCCCATGGCGACGCCGGTGAAGTCGTCCGGCTTCCAGTTGAGGTCCTTGATCAGCGCGGGGTTCGCCGAGTGATAGGCCGAGTACTGCATCAGCAGCGTGTAGCCGTCGGGCTTTGCGCGCGCCACGATCGCGGTCCCGACATTGCCGTTGCCGCCGCCCTTGTTGTCGACCAGTACCTGCTGGCCGAGTTCCTGGGTCAGCAGGTCCGAATACATCCGGGCCACGAGATCGGTGCCGCCGCCCGGCGGGGCCGGCACGACCATGGTGATCGGCTTGTCGGGCCAGGCTTGCGCCCGCAGCGGCGACACCAGGGCCGGTGTGGCGAGGGCGGTGCCGGACAGCGCGACAAAGGTACGACGTTTCATGAGCATGGCCCTCCCAAGCCTTGGCGGAGACCTATAGGACGTTGCCTCTCGCTCGGCTAGATCGGCCGGCGCCCGGAAGAGCGGTCACTTCGGACGCGGTGTCAGAATACTGTAGGAAGCGCTCCCGTCGAGCTCGACTACCGGCCTTGCATCGAAGGTCTTCCGCATGACTTCATGAAGAAGAGTTGCCGTTTTGCGATCGCCGATCGTAACCATCAAGTCCGCCAACTGCTCCGCCGACGCGTTCCAGATCGGTCCAGCTATCAGACTGTAGCCTTTTGCGAGGGCGCAATCGAACTCCCGGCCGATTGCTTCAGCGTGCTGGGTCGGCGTCCAATCCGGATGATGGATCGACGAACTAAAGACCGAAATCCACTTCAGTTTCGGGCTGGCCTGGGGGGCGGGACCCAGATCGCAGACACCTTCCCAGCGCCGGCTCCACAGCATGAATTGCCACGTGACCGCACTTTCAAACCCGCTGTAGACGAAGACGGTGCGGGCGGGGTCGGACACACGCTCAAGCGTCGCCAAAATGTCCTGCTGACGGCCGTCTACGCCGCGCTGGGACGCGCGGATCCAAACGTTGTAGGCGATAGACAGGGTACTCACGGTCGCCAGGCCGAGCAATGCGCCGCGCCAACGCAGGCGCCCCGCCAAGGCGACCGACCAGGCAAGCGTCAGCCACGGCATAACATTGAGCTGCATCTGGGGATCCTGTGGCTGGGAATAGGCGTTCAGGAGCTCGCCGAAGGCAAAGGTCCCCAGGAAGATGATAGCGGTTGTTCGCCACCGTCGATCCGCCCGCCGGCGCCAAAGAAAGTCCAGGAAGACCCCAAACAGCAGCAGCTGCAAAATCGCGGACGGGATCCACTCGGACTTCCGCGCGATCATCGAGCCCAGGCTCGTGAGGTTGTGTCCGCCCCACCAGTATTCGCCGACGCTGGCGACGAGCAGTGCCAGCTTCTCGGTAGAGAAACCGGCCCACCCCGAATTGACTCCCTTTCCTGTCCACAGCACGTCCGGCAGGCCGACTGCACCGAGATGCCCTTCGGTGCGATTGACCACGAACAGGCAGAGTCCGACGACCGTAAGCAGGAAGACGAAGATCAAGCCGGCTCGACGGCGCAACGAGCCTTGCGATATCGCGAGCGCGATCAGCAGCGATGGCAGGACCGGGAACATCAATCGCCACTCGCCGAGAAAGCCCAGGGTGAACAGCAGGGCCACGCCCATCGCCTGCCAGGTCGTAGGCGCCGCAAACCATAGCGAGGCCATTGCCATGGCAGCCAGCATGGCGGTGAAGGAGGGCATGATGTCCTCGTTGTTGATCGCCAACACGAGGAAGAAGCCGCAGCCGACCTGAAAGAGCGCGGCAAGCGCCGCCAGTTCGCGCCGCGCGGTCAGCCGCCATACCAGATGATGCATGATCATGACGGCAACCGACGCGGAGGCCGCGTTAATCAGCGCGAGCTGCTTCCAAGTCTTGTCGCCAAATATGCCCAGCCAATCGAGCGGGCGGCAAAGCAGCGCCATGACAGGATAGTAGAGATAATTGGATGGGAACAGCTGCCCCGAAGCGAAGTCGGCTTTCCAAGGGGCGATGTCGATGGCCTTCCACATCCCATTGGCGGTTTCGAGGTGAACGTTGTCGAACCAGAGGATGAGCCCAGTCGTCAGCGCCAGGGTGGCCCCTCCGGCAACGGCTCGATCCAGGGCAGGCCGCCAATGCACTTGCATCACGTTCGACTGCGTATAGGGATCAGTCCGGGGGCCAGTTGCGCGCCCAGACCGGCTTCAGTTCGCGCTCTTCGTCGGCGCGACGCGCGATCGCGAACAGCCTGGGCGTTTCGGCCTCGAACCAGCCGCGCTTGGGCCGCCAACGGGTCATGACGTCGATATAGATGTCGAGCGCCGAGAAGCGCTCGCCCAGGAACCACGGGCTGCCGGCGGCGCCGTCGACCTGCTTCCACAGCCGCTGCGCATAGGCGTCGGTCGCCACCCGGAAGGGATCGCGCGCGGCGTTAACCGACACGAAGCGCGAGGGATCGTCGGCATAAGTGAAGGTCGGGTAGATGTTGGCGACCACGAACACCAGCCAGTGCAGGAACTTCCCGCGCTCCGGCGAGCCCGCCGCCGGGACCAGCGAGTCCTTGCCGACGATCTCGGCGAGCAGCAGCGTGATCGCCGCGCTCTCGCTCATGACGGTGCCGTCCGGCATCACCAGGGTCGGCACCTGCGCCAGCGGATTGACCTTCTCCAGGCGCAGCTTCGCGTCGGGTTCCTTGAACAGGTCGCCGACCGGTTCGAAGGTGAAAGGCAGCCCGTACCAGACGAGCTGGGCCTCGACGATCGCAGAACCCCAGCCGGCGCGGCCCCACAGCGTGTAGCTGGCCATCGCGTCCTCTCCTGTCCGCGCCCCGGACTTACGGCTTCTGCAGCGGCTGGATCAGGCTCGACGTGTCCCAGCGGCCGCCGCCCCGCTCCTGGACGCGCTGGTAGAACTGATCGACCAGGGCGACCAGCGGCATCTGCGCCTTCCAGCGCTTGCCCTCGGCCATGGCGATGCCGAGATCCTTGCGCATCCAGTCGACCGCGAAGCCGTAGTCGAACTTGCCGGCGACCATGTTCTGCCAGCGGTTCTCCATCTGCCAGCTTTGCGCGGCGCCCTTGGAGATGGCGGCCATCACCTTCTCCATGTCGAGGCCGGCGCGCTGGCCGAGATTCAGCGCCTCGGCCAGGCCCTGCACGATGCCGGCGATGCACATCTGGTTCATCATCTTGGTGATCTGGCCCGAGCCCGACGGGCCGATCAGGGTGATTGCCTTGGCGAAGGACATCGCGACCGGGTTGGCCTTGTCGAACGGGCCCTGGTCGCCGCCGCACATCACCGTGAGCTGACCGTTCTCGGCGCCGGCCTGGCCGCCGGATACCGGCGCGTCGATGAAGTCGACGCCGATCTTCTTGCCCATCGCGTGGAGTTCGCGCGCCACGTCGGCCGAGGCCGTGGTGTTGTCGTAGAAGATCGACCCCTTGCTCATGCCCGCGAAAGCGCCCGAGTCGCCCAGCACGACCGAGCGCAAATCGTCGTCGTTGCCGACGCAGCAGAACACGATTTCCTGCCCTTGTGCGGCTTCCTTCGGCGTCTTGGCGGCCTTGCCCTTGTGCTTCTTGGTCCAGGCTTCGGCCTTGGCGAAGGTGCGGTTGTAGACCGTCACCTCATGGCCCTTGGCGGCGAGATGGCCTGCCATCGGGAAGCCCATCACGCCCAGTCCGAGAAACGCCACCTTGGCCATCGCACATCCTCCGAAATTCAGGAGGCCGGAGAATAGAGCAGTAAGGCGATGGCTGCGACTCCCACGACCAGCGGCGGCAGCGCCAGCGGCCAGGCCCGGCGGTAGAGCGCCGAATCCGGCATCGCCAGCGCCAGGATCGCGAGCCCCATCGTGACCCGGATCGGCGACAGCATGGTGAGGTTGGTGCAGACCGAATTCTGCACCGCCGCCACCCAGGCCGGGTCGACCGCGATGGCACGGGCGAGCGCCGTCACCATGGGCATCAGCATGGCATTGCCGGCCGAGCCGCCGCCGGTCAGGAACCCGCCGGTGCCGGCGAACAGCGGCACGCTGAGCGCCGCGCCGCGGCCGGCGACCGAGCGCAAGGCCTCGGCGATCTGCTGCGCCATGCCCGAGCCGACATAGAGCTCGGCCATCACCACGAAGGCGAGCGTCACCGCACAGGACCGCCACGCGCCCTTCGCCGTCTCGACCGTCACCTTGGCGAGGGGCGCGCGGGCCTGGAACACCACGACGATGCCGATCGACAGCAGCCAGAAGCCGGGCGCGTAGAGCGGCGCGAAGGCGGGCTGGTTGTCGTAGGGTTTGAGCGCCCACAGCGGCTTCAGGAAGTCGCGCAGGGGAGGAACCAGCCGTGTCGCGCAGAGCGCGACGGTGAGTGCCACATAGGGTGCGTTGTCGGCGATGGCGCGCTTCAGCCGAGTGAGGTCGGGCCGCTCGTCGCGCCAGAAGCGCAGCGCCAGAAGGAACGCACAGGGCGCGGCGGCGGCGATCTCGGCATCGGCGTAGTAGTTCATCAGCCAGATCAGCAGCAGCAACAGCGCCGTCCAGATCGCGTCGTCGAGCTTCTGCGCCGCCGCCACCGGCAGGCCGGCCTCGCGCGCGAAGCGCCAGTAGAGCAGCAGGTAGAAGACGTGGATCGGCACCTGCAGGATCGCCGAGGCCAATCCCAGCTGGTTGGGCGTGAGTCCCGCCAGCGTGGCGCCGACCGTCGTGCCGGTGGCGAGCGCCCCCCACGGCACCAGCGACTGGCTGTAGAGGCCGAGCAGCAGGGCGGAGAGGCCGCCGAGGCCGAGGCGGCGCAGCGCTGCCAGCGCGATGATGTAGCCGACGCCGAAACCCGTCACCGCTTCGGCGAACGGTGCGAGCAGAAAGCAGACCGGCCACAGCCGGCGCGGCGTCGCTTCGGCGACCGCACCGTCGCCGTGCACGCCACGCGCCAACGTGCAGCGATGGAAGAACATGCCGGCGGCGATGATCGCGATGACCTGCCACGACAGCCAAAGCCCGGCCGGAATCTCGCGGCCGAGCAGCTCGGGCGAGGCACCGGAGGCGGCAATCGTGGCGGCAAGGCCCACCAGCCCTGCGGTGAGGGCGCTGACCCGGCCGCTGGCCAGCAGGACGAGAACGAGCAGGAGAGGCAGCAGCGCCAGGACGGTCGACATTCGGGGGCCTATCTTGGGGCGCCTTGTATAGCGCCCCGCAGACGCCACGCTTCGGAGGAAACCGAAGCAACGCATAAGAAAAAGGCGGCTGAAACAGCCGCCTTGCGTGTCCGGTCTCTTTCCCTTAAACCCGCCGCCGTGCCCCGATAGCTCAGCTGGTAGAGCACGTCATTCGTAATGATGGGGTCGGCGGTTCGATTCCGTCTCGGGGCACCATTAAAATCAAAGACATAGAGATGCGGGTGCTCGGCATTTATTTCCCGGGGAAGCGCTGGGTGTCAACGCCGGAGTAAAATTGCATCGGCTGGCCGGAGTAAAAGTACATCACGG